>JAHZES010000110.1:0-5551 GCA_019421725.1 Clostridiales bacterium
AAATGGCACATCAGCGTGGGAAACGAACGCGAAACAGCACCGCACGCAGTCCTGCCATCTGATTTGGAATCATCGTCAAAAGCTCTTCCACCAGCCGTGTTACCCCTTCCTGTTCCTCCTGGGAACACGGGTTCTCCGCAAAACGCGCCTTTTGCCCGGATTTCAGCGCGGCGCAAAGATGCCGCTGCGGCAGCCAGGGAAGCACAGCAAGCACCTTTTGAGTATAACCTTCCGGAGTGTCGTCGTTTTTCGGCGGTGGGCAGCCCGCCGCGCGCAGCATGAGCGTCAGGCAGCGGCAGCCGTAAAGCACCGCGCGGTTAGCATCCCGCTGCGAAAGCCCTCTCCTTCGCAGCGAGGCTCTTGCACGGCAGATGCTGCAGAAAAGCAGTAAAACAAACACCGCTGCCAGCAACGCGCCCGCAAGGGGAAGCCACCAGCGAAAAGCTCTGTTGGAGGCGTTCGGCGGCAGATTCGACTGCCCGGAAACGGAAGAGCTTGCGGCACGGGAAGAAACCGGAGCGCGGGATGAGACAGACTCTCTTGACGATGAGGGCGTTTCTCCCCGGGAGGAAGCCTGAGAAGATGAGAACGCCGGCACGGACGAGCTTGTCTGCGGCCGCAGCGATTGATTCACCCTTCCTTGAAGACCGTTAAACCCGGGAGTCATTTCTACCGGAATCCATTCCAGCTGAATCGGGTCATAAACCTCGATCCACGCATGCGCTCTGTTGTCCCGAATTGGAATGTAGTCCTCTTCGTCCCTTTCACCGGAGAAATCCTCCGCAGAAAGAACAAACCCTTCGGCATAACGGGTGGGGATTCCCATGGCACGCAGCAAAACCGCAGCTGCGGTGGCAAAATGAACACAGTAGCCCTCTTTGCTTTCTTCCAGAAAATAGGTTGTAAAATCTGCGTCGGCTGGGATCTCCCGCGGAGACAGTGAATAGCGGCAGCTTTGCTGCAGCAGGGATCGCACTGAAGAAATCGCCATTTGGACGTCAATCCTCTGCTCACTCATCGGCACATGAAGATTGTACTTTTCCAACAGCTCCTGTGCCGCCTGAAGCGTATCTTCGGGAAGCTCCGTATAAGCTTCGTAAAGATACTGATGATAAGCCTGCAGCTGCCTGAAGAAGTCGGCAAAAACAAGACCTTTTCGATTCTGCGCATCCGGAGAAATCCCCAGGACATCCGCAAAAATCCAAGCGGAATCCAGATAAAAATCACGCACTCCGGAAATCTGCCTTTCGGTCGTAAAAAATACCGTATCGATCGACGACTTGATCGGATAAAACTGAAAAGAATATTCATCCCCGCTGCGCATATACGCCATGGAATCCGCTGAAAAGGACAATACGGTTTTATCCGTCATGAACAGAAAGCTGCTGAGAAATGCGGTTTTCTCGGGCAAGGCGACGTTCCGCACCCATATTCCGCACGGAGACGGGACACGCTCAAAGAACGAACTTGACCAGAAAACAGGATACTCGCCCTGAAATTCATACATCATCGCAGCAAGCTGCTGCGGAACAAGATCCGGAAAGCTGGCAGAAGCGTTTTGATAATCCTGTTCGGATGTTGTATTCCACTTTCTGTGTTCCAGTTTTGTACCGATAAAATCGTGCAGATACAGCGTGTTGTGCGGAGTTTCCGTCTTCAGCTTCAGCACCACGCGGTCGGAATAATTCAGCGAACCGAGATTACTGAGATCTCCGTCTCCAAACCCCTGAAACCGGATCCCGAACAACGTGTTCCAGTCCACCTGAGACCATTCAAAATTCATTACGGCATTGCGCAGCTGCGACATGCTTTTCGGTCTCTTATAATTTTGCTGCGGTAACCACAGAACCGCCAGAATCGCCGCCAGCACCACCATGGGGATCACCGCAAAGGTTTGCGTCCGCGGTCTGAGGCAGTATTTTTTCGCACTCCGCCTTTTCTTGCGAATACGCCCCTCCGGTTGTTGGCGCTGCATACTGAACCGTAGCGCATAAAGCGTAAAATAAGAGGTCAGAACCGCAAAAAACGCTGGGAGGACCACCGGAAGCCGAAAGCCGATCGGCGCCCACAAAAAAATGACTGTGGTAAAAAACAGCAGAAGAAGACTGGTGCGTTCCACTGCAGCATAACCGACTAACATCGCAATCCAAAAAAACAGAAAGCACACGGCAAGCGTGTTCTGCGTGGTCGCGGACGATTGCGCAGAAAACTGCATCGCAGCCCGTGGGAAGCTCCAGTATGTGGTCGCGTTCAACATGTCCGCCAGACAGTTGTAATAACGCAGCAGCCCTTGCCGCAGCGGCTGCCACAGCAGCACCGCCAAAATGATTACCAGTAAAATCGGCATGGATACCCAGAGCCTTTGCTTCCCCTTCGGCCGAGCAAACAGCGCTGTCCAAACCAACCAAAAAACGATCCCCGCGGCAGTACACCATAAAAAATGGACCGGCAAAGTCAAAACATTCAGAAACAGAAACAAGCATCCAAAAAACGCCAGTCCAAAAATACAGCCGTACAGCAAAACCGATGCAATATGTTCTTTTTTTTGCGTAGCCGGCGGAGATTCCGCAGAAATGTCCAGTAAAAAATGAACCGGTACTTCGGTACGTCTTTGTTTCATTCTCAACCCATTCCTTCTACACTTGCATTTCTTCCAGACCGGCCCCCAAAACTCCTTCGGAGAGAGAAAAAAACTGACCGTTCGGCAGCTCTTCCAGTCCAGCCAAAGACTCTTTGCCGCCCGAGCTCAACACGGAAACACGGCGGCAGATCCCACTTTGCAACAATTCTTCCAATAACGAAGCTGAAGGCTCCACATTTTGGGACGCCGTCAGGTAAATCAAATGGCAGCCCGGCGGGATCTCGCTCCGCGAAAACGCCAGAAGTGCCCCGCAGCTATCGGAAACGGAGGGCATGCTCAAAAGGCTGTGCAAGGTTTCTGCCAAGGCGCCTTCGTCCGAGATGGTGCGTTCCTCCAATCCTTCGGCTGTCAGCCAGTGTACCGTCAATACCATCCTCTGCTCCACCTGAAACGCCGCAATAGAAAAAAATGCTTCCAACAGCCGATCCGCCTGCCATAGAGCCGCATTTGCATCCAGCTCAAACAAAAAGCGGACTGACACATTCAGAGGAAGCCCAAACTCTCTCACCGTAAGGCGGTCGAGCCTGGCGCTGAGCTTCCAATGAATCGCATGCGGCCGGTCACCCGGCCGATAATCCCGCAGACAAAAAATTTCAGCCGGATCATTCCCGGGTTTATGTTCGGAGTAAATTGTACTTTCCTGACCCAGATCGGTTCCGTTTTCCACTGTACACTCCAGCTCCTGCCGATTCGGCAGCACATAAATCCAGGCGGAAAGCGGTTCCCGATGCATCACAGGCAACGAAAAAATCCCCAGCGGATCGCAAACTCTCAAACGCTTGAGATGTACCAACATTTTCCCACAAAAAGGAAAAGTCAACGTCACCGGTATTTTGCTTTCGGCAGCAAAGCCGACCGGAAATCGAAGCTTCTGTTTTGCTGCCGTTCCAAATCTACCCAGCTCATTTTCACAGATCACCGTTGCCCGAACGCACAGCGCGGGAACAAGGCTGCGGTTGCAAAGATCGAGCCAGAGCGTTACTTCTCGGTTTTTCGCCGCCGTAGCCTCTGCAAACCCGACCCTGCACCTTAGTAAAAAGCAGAGCGGCAATGAAATGGCCAGCGAAAGAAGCGGCAGCAAAATCAGAAAATAGAACAGTAGATGTACAATATAATCCTCCCACCACAAAAACAGACCGAAAGAAACCGTCAGCACTAAAAAATAAATGATTCGCCGCATCGCCATTGTCTCAGTCATCCTTTCGCGCACAGTGCCTTCAGCCGAAATTATACCGCTGCCGGAGCCTTTACCTGTTCCAGCGCACGTGTGATCAATTCGGGGACGCCCACGCCGCCGACGCGTGCTTTGGAGCCCGGAAGAATTCTGTGCGCACAGACATCGGCGAACACCTCCCGGACATCCTCCGGCACCAGGTAGTCCCGATCCCGCAGAAATGCGCACGCTTTCGCCATCTCCATTAAGGCAATGGAGCCGCGCGGACTGACGCCAAGACGGATCTCAGGCTGTTCACGCGTCCAGGCGGTCAACTCCGTGATATAATCGTATAACGGATCAGAAACAAAAACAGCGGCGGTTTGTTCCTTCATAACGAGCAGCTGTTGGGGAGTGATCACCTTATGGATCGGTTCGGCAGCGACATTCTTTTTTCGGCGGCGCAGCATTTCAACCTCGCTTTTCCGGTCCGGGTACCCCAATGAAAGGCGAACCATAAAACGGTCGACCTGAGATTCCGGCAAGGGCTGTGTTCCCGATGAGCCGACCGGGTTTTGCGTGGCAATGACCAAAAAGGGCTTAGGCACCGGATGTGTAACACCGTCAACGGTGACCGCGCTTTCTTCCATGACCTCCAGCAGCGCAGACTGCGTTTTGCTGGAGGTCCGGTTGATTTCATCTGCCAAAAACAGATTGCACATTACCGCACCGGGAACAAAAACACCTGTTTTCTCCGCATTCTGAAACATAGTATAGCCGGTTACGTCCGACGGCATCACATCCGGGGTAAACTGAAGCCGCTTATAGGAAAGCTCCATCGCCCGGGAAAACGCAAGAGCCATCGTCGTTTTACCGACACCTGGAACATCTTCCAGCAAAACATGACCCTGCGCCAGAATTGCCATTAACACCTTTTCTAATATCTCATCCTTGCCAACCACCGCTTTTTTGACTTCCTCAATTATTTTTTTTGCATCTTCCATTAAATTCACTCCACCCGTTGTTTTATTTTAAACTAAAACTTACGATATACAATAACAGTATTACCGAAAATAAGAAAATTGTCAAGTAATATCCGTCAAAATGCAAAAAAATCAACTCATCTTCCTTTTTATATATCTGAAAAAAATGGAGCCCTCCGCGTTCTGCGGAAAGCTCCAAATAAAAAAGAAAACATGTTAACTGATAAACATTGCATCCCCAAATGAAAAAAACCTGTATTTTTCCTGTACCGCTTCACGGTATGCCTGCATAGTATGGTCGTAACCGGCAAAGGCGGAAACCAACATAATCAACGTACTTTCCGGCAAATGAAAGTTGGTGATCAGACCGTCAAGCAACCGGAACGAGTAACCCGGATAAATGAAAATGCTGGTCCATCCGTCCGACTCGCAGATCTTTCCTTTATAGGCTGCTACCGATTCCAATGTACGGCAGCTGGTCGTTCCTACCGCGATCACTCTGCCGCCCTGTGCTTTGGTACGGTTGATCAATTCGGCGGTTTCTGCCGGGAGATGATAATGTTCAGAATGCATTTTGTGCTGGGTGATGTCATCTGCTTTAACCGGACGAAACGTCCCTAGGCCAACGTGCAGAGTCACTCTGCCGACGGAAACTCCCTTCTGTTTGATCCGTTCCAGCAGCTCCGGCGTAAAGTGCAGGCCGGCGGTAGGCGCTGCCGCAGAACCGACCTCGCGGGAATAAACCGTTTGGTAACGCTCCTGATCCTGCAATTT
>JAHZES010000110.1:5561-6902 GCA_019421725.1 Clostridiales bacterium
TCGCCCACCGGGCATATCCGGCTCCTTTTCCTTCCTGCAATTTTTCATGAATATACGGCGGGAGCGGCATTTGACCGATCTGATCCAGAACGGCAAAAAAGTTGCCGTCACACGAAAATTCCACCAGACGGTTTCCTCCCTCAAGTACTTCCAACACCTCGGCATGCAGCAGACCGTCGCCAAACACAAAGCGGCTGCCCGGCTTTGCACGGCGGCCCGGCCCGGCCAGCACCTCCCAACGGGTTCCGCCCTTTGGCGTAAGCAGCAAAAATTCCACGTGCGCTCCCGTGCCCTCCTTAACGCCAAAGATACGTGCCGGCAGAACGCGGGAATCGTTCACTATCAGGCAGTCTCCGGGACAAAGCAATTCTTCAATATCATAAAAATGGCGGTGCGTTATCTCACCGGTTTTTCGGTTCAACGTCATCAACCGGCTGTGGTCACGCGGTTCCACCGGAGTCTGAGCGATCAGTTCCTCCGGAAGATCATAAAAAAATTCGCTGCGTTGCATGAATCATCAGATTCCTTTCCGTTTTTCCTCCGTAACAGGAGGATGGTTTTATCCTAAAATTTTGCGGCAGAAGAGCTGATTTTTGGTTCCCTGCCAAAATTTTTGTGCGGCGGGAATAATAAATTGACATCAGAGCTGCAGAATGCTATAGTAGTAAGCAGGACATTAAAATATCCGCAAGATAGAGGCGCGACTCTGATGAGTAACACCCGCGAGGCTGCCGAAAGCCCATGACCGTGTGTGAAAGGTATCTGTCGCCGAAGGAATTGCCGACGGCAGGCAGTTTCCTGGTTGTTCCGGCGAAAGCCCTGCAACTGTCATCATGCTTTTATGATGGAGAGCTATCGGCAGACGTGTATGCTGCACATGTAGCTTTTATTATATTGCATCGATGACCGGTTGACAACCGGTTTTTTTATTATCTTTTTATTTTTTCTTTTTCCTGCAGCGGAGTAACGTCTGATTTAAAAGGAACAAACACAAATTGATACAAATTTCAGTTGAAAGGAATGGTCTGAAGATGAAAAAATATGAGGTCGGCGTCATCGGCGCAACCGGTATGGTTGGGCAGCGGTTCCTCACGATCCTGGAAAACCATCCGTGGTTTACCGTGAAAGCTTTGGCGGCAAGTGCAAATTCCGCCGGAAAAACGTACGCGCAGGCTGTGAATGGCCGCTGGGCCATGACAACCCCGATGCCGCAGAAATTTGCCGACATGGTGCTGTTTGACGCGGAAAAGGACGTTAAAACAATTGCTTCCATGGTAGATTTTGTGTTCTGCGCCGTCAACATGAAAAAAGAGGAGATCCGTGCGCTGGAAGAGGCTTATG
>JAHZES010000111.1:0-4783 GCA_019421725.1 Clostridiales bacterium
TTATCTCGCCGCTGTGCTGGCCGCCCACGCCCAAAAGGGCCTTCCGGCCTTCGGCATTTACGGTCACGACGTAAAAGCTGCCGATGACACCTCCATTCCCGAGGATGTAAAGGAAAAACTGCTCCGCTTTGGCCGCGCTGCCGTTGCTGCCGCCACCATGCGCGGAAAATCTTATCTTCAGATCGGCTCCATTACCATGGGGAACGCCGGCTCCACGATGAATTCCGAATTTTTTGGGTATTACCTTGGTGTGCGTGTGGAAGCCGTCATCGAAGTGGAGATCATTCGCCGCATGGCCGAGGGAATCTACGACGAGGCCGAATATCAAAAGGCACTAAAATGGACAAAGGCGCATTGCCCCGAAGGCTTTGACAAAAACCCTGACCATATCCGCAAAACAGAGGCTGAAAAAGAAAAAGATTGGGAATTCGTCATCAAGATGATGTGCATCATCAAGGACCTTTACAACGGAAATCCGAATCTGCCCAAGGGCTGTGAGGAAGAGGCAGTTGGGCATAACGCGATCGCCGGCGGATTTCAGGGGCAGCGCCAGTGGACCGATTTTTACCCGAACTGCGACTTTGCCGAAGCGCTGATGAATACCTCGTTCGACTGGGAGGGCGCACGGGAACCGTATATTCTTGCCACCGAAAACGACACGCTTAACGGTACCTCCATGCTGTTCGGCAAGCTGCTGACCAACCGCGCGCAAATTTTTGCCGATGTGCGCACCTATTGGAGTCCCGAAGCCGTCCGGGAGGCGACCGGCTACGAGCTGGAAGGCAAGGCAAAGGAAGCCGGCGGATTTATTCATCTGATCAACTCCGGCGCCGCCTGTCTGGACGCATGCGGAGAAGCAAAGGACGAAAACGGAAACGCTGTCATGAAACCGTTCTGGGAAATTACAAACGCCGATCAGGCCGCTATTTTGAAGGCGACCACCTGGAACGCAGCCGATCGGGGGTATTTTCGCGGCGGCGGGTTCTCTTCCCGCTTTGTTACACGTCACGAGATGCCTGCAACGATGATGCGGCTGAACATTGTCAAGGGACTTGGCCCGGTGATGCAGATCGCCGAAGGATATACCATTGCGCTGCCGGAAGAGGTTTCCGATAAGCTTTGGAAGCGCACCGATTACACCTGGCCATGCACCTGGTTTGCCCCACGCACCACCGGCAAGGGCGCATTTGCTACCGCATATGACATGATGAACAACTGGGGCGCAAACCATGGCGCCATCAGCTACGGACATATCGGCGCCGATCTGATTACACTCTGCTCCATTCTACGTATTCCGGTCTGCATGCACAACGTTCCCGAGGAAAAGATTTTCCGCCCGGCCTGCTGGAATGCATTCGGAATGGATAAGGAAGGTCAGGATTTCCGTGCCTGCGCCGCTTATGGCCCACTTTTCCGCTGATTTTTCGACGAAACGGCGTTTTATGCCAATATCATGCTGCAAAAAACGTTGTGACGGAATAAATCTTTCTTATTTAAAACCGGGTATTCGTTCTGTACAGAGAGAATACCCGGTTTTTTCATCTAAAATTATGTTTTACCGTTTTGAAGGCTTCACTGTGTACCGGAAAAAGTTCTACCGGCGTATATCCGGCTCATACACGCTTTTTCGCTGCTCTTTCACCCATTGCGCAAGAGGTTCCAACGCCGCGTCACTGAAATGATCGCAGCCGTTCACCATATCCTGCAGCATCCGGTCGTTCTCCGAAGACTGCTTTGCAGACTGCTGCATCTTCAGCGACCGTATCATCACCTTCATTGCAAGCTTCTGCATTCCGTGCAGCTTTGTAAGATCAAATCCTCCCGGCAGACAGTAAACCGGCACGTCAAGCTGATGATGGGAAACAATCGCGGCTTCGCGTTCCGGCGTCGGCGTGCTCAAGCCAACCGCGCCAACGGCGCGAATATTGAAATAAACCTTTGCTTTGTCCAGCTTTACCACGGCGCCTCCGCTGACCCATGAAAGAAAAACGATATCGGAGCCTTTTGCGACGCTCTTACGTGACTCCGCAACAGAGTAAAGCGGCAGGCCTGTTTTATTCGCCAAAGCCTCGGCGTAACGCTTTGTAAAACCGGTATTTGATTCATAAACAATTGCCTGGATCATTGACATCCTCTTTTCTGTTCCCGGAAAAGTCCGGCGGATGATTTTATTTTAACACGGGCGGAACCCTCTGCGCAATGGCTGCAGAAAGATTCTCCAGCAGATTCCGTACCTCCGCAGCTGCGCTGCAGCGCGGAACGGTTGTTTTAACGGATTTGTCCCGCGTGGAAAGCTCGATCTCTCCTGCAGCAGCCGTTTTGGGGCTGACGACCACGCGCACAGGGCAGCCAAACAGATCTGCGTCGGAAAACATGACGCCTGCGCGCACCGGACGGTCATCATAGAGCACCTCCACACCGAAGGATTGCAGCTCACCGTACAGTGCGTCTGCCGATTCCCGTGCCGCAGCATCGTCGGAACGCAGACAGCAAAGCTCCACCTGCCACGGCGCAACGGAAACCGGCCAAATCGGCCCGTAAGCATCGCGGCGCGCTTCACAGACGGATGCCGCCAATCGCCCCACACCGATTCCATAGCATCCCATTACCGGTGTCTGCAGTCTGCCGTTTCCATCGGTGTATTGCATCCCCATCGCCTTGGAGTACTTGGTTCCAAGCTGAAAAATGTTTCCCACCTCAATACCGCGGCTAAGCGAAATGAACGGCTTGCCGCAATGCGGGCAAATGCCGCCGTCCTTAATTTTGGCAATTTCATAATATTCGGCGCCGGGGCAGTCCCGCAGCGGGCAAAAACCGGTAAAATGCGTTTCAGGCCGGTTCGCACCGGTAACAAGCCCGGATGCATCCCGGACGGAACGGTCCATTACCACGCTTACATTTTCCGGTAATCCTACAGGACCGATATACCCTGCAACAATTCCGCTTTCCTCCGTAATTTCTGCCGGGCGAAGCTCACAGCCGAGCAGCGCCGTCAGCTTAGCTTCACTGATCTCAAGGTCTCCGCGCACAAAAGCAATCACATATCCATCGTCCGGCTTTTGGTAAACGACTGCCTTGCAGGTTTTTTCCACCGGAACATGCAGGAAACTGCACAAGTCCTCAATGGTAGAGGAATGCGGGGTGGGGACTGCGGTCAACGGCTCCTGCTCCTGCCCATGTTCGTTGTGCACAATGCATTCGGCCGCCTCTACATTGGCCCGGTAACCGCATTCGGAGCAAACGGCGACCGTATCCTCTCCGGCCGGAGTCAGCAGCATGAATTCGTGAGAAACGCTTCCGCCCATCATTCCGGAATCCGACGCGACCGCAACGACCTCCGGCAGCCCGACACGAGCAAAAATACGCTCGTAAGCGCGCAGGCAGCGTGCATAATACTGCTCCAGATCCTCCTGTGACGTATGGAACGAATAAGCGTCCTTCATTGTAAATTCGCGTACGCGTATCATCCCTGCGCGCGGCCTGGCTTCGTCCCGGAACTTGGTCTGGATCTGGTAAATCATGAACGGGTAACGCGTGTACGTTCCGGCGTAATCGCGCACCAACTGCACTGCAGCCTCTTCATGGGTCATCGCCAGCACCATAGAAGACCGGTTGCGATCGGAAAATCTCAGCAACTCGCTTCCTACGGAATCATAACGTCCGGATTCCTGCCAGAGACTGCCCGGAAGCACAACGGGCATCGAAACCTCCTGCCCGCCGAGCGCATCCATTTCTTCGCGAATAATTCGCTCAATTTTCTGAGAGATACGTTTGAGCGGAGGCAGCTGCGAATAAATTCCGTTTGCCACCTGCTTCATGTAGCCCCCGCGCACCATCAAGGCATGGCTTTCCACCACGCAGTCTGCCGGCCGTTCCTTAAAACGGTCTCCTATCAACTGATCAACTTTCAAATTTCATCCTCCTGACGTGATTCAAAAAACGTCTGTTCTCCGTTTTTCAAAAGCCGATCTGCGCAGAACGCCTGCAGACGGCTGCTTCGTCTTTCCTTTGCCGCAAAAGGAAAACGCCCCGAAAACAAGCCACTTTTCTGCTTGCTTTCAGGGCGGAATATCCGTGTTACCACCTGAATTCGGGCAACGCCCGCGCTCACCCGGCAGCTCGACTGCCGATTTTCTGTAACGGGAAAACCCGGCGAACCGGCGCAAACGACCTGCACCGCTCTGCGGCTCAAAGGCGGGTTCAGCTGGCGGCGGAAAGATTTTCACCGATCATCTTCTCTCTGCACACACCGGGCAGCCTACTGTTCCTTTTTCTTCGCCATTTTTAATATGAGTTTATTTTATCACGGTCCGCAAAATATTGTCAAGCGTTCTGTCTGTCTTTTTCTGTGCGCAGGCAAAACGCATAATTACTTGCATTCGGCCGCAACCGGGAATATAATGAAATCGCGAATAATCAAGGGCGAAACGGCAAAACTGAAACCGTGCAGCCCGCGGCTGAAATCGCAAAGCGAAGGAGCCGTCAGCTTGAACCCCAAGCTTCAGGCTGACGGCTCTGCAGAAGGTGAGGAAGAAAAAATGACAACCGACAAAAGAAAAGTGGTGCTGATCGGCTGCGGCATGGTAGGCATGAGCTATGCCTATGCGCTGCTGAACCAGAATGTGTGCGACGAGCTTGTGCTGATCGACATAGACAAAAAGCGTGCCGAAGGAGAGGCCATGGATTTAAACCACGGACTTGCGTTCAGCGGAAGCAACATGAAAATCATGGCAGGCGATTACTGCGACTGCGGCGACGCAGACATTGTAACCATCTGCGCCGG
>JAHZES010000111.1:4797-5213 GCA_019421725.1 Clostridiales bacterium
TAAAAGCATTATTGATCCCGTTGCGGAAAGCGGATTTAACGGGATCTTTCTGGTTGCGACCAACCCGGTGGACGTGATGACGCGCATCACCTGTTCGCTTTCCGGCTTTAACCCGCGCCGCGTGCTTGGAACCGGCACCGCTCTGGACACCGCACGCCTGCGCTATCTGCTCGGTGAATACTTTAATGTAGACCCCCGCAACATGCACGCCTATGTGATGGGCGAACACGGCGACACTGAATTTGTTCCGTGGAGCCAGGCGATGCTCGCCACAAAGCCCGTGGAAGAAATCTGCCGTGAGTCCAACGGAAAATACCGCGCAGACGATCTGCAAAAAATAACCGAAGAGGTCCGTACCGCCGCTTATAAAATCATTGACGCCAAACGCGCCACCTATTACGGCATTGGTATGGCGC
>JAHZES010000111.1:5223-6897 GCA_019421725.1 Clostridiales bacterium
ACCCGCATCACCCGCGCCGTTTTCGGCAACGAAAACAGCGTACTGACCGTCAGCGCCAAGCTGCGCGGCGAGTACGGCCAAAGGGACGTTTTTGTAGGCGTGCCCTGCATCGTAAACCGCAACGGTATTCAGCGTGTTCTGGAGCTGAACCTGACGGACGACGAATTAAAGCTATTCGCCGCCTCATGCAAAGCCATGGACGAAAGCTACGGCGGAATACGCATCTGAAATACCGGAAGCGGAACACGGCTTTATTGAAGAAGTTTTCCTGCGCCGGCCTGAAATGCGTGCGCCGGCTCCGGTGTGCAAAGGCCTCGATCATCGCGCGGATTTGCCGTTCCCCGCAACCGTTTTACACTGCTGTTCAATTCAAAACAGAGGCGGTCATGGCAATAAACTCTTCCTGCGTTACGCCGTCGGCCTCAAACAGAAAGCCGACGCCCTTATATATAAACTCTGCATAATAGTAGCCGCCGTCGGTCACGCCCATGAATATCTCAACATTATTTATAACGGATTTTTCTTTTGCTTCTTCAAGACGGTAGCAGTCTTGTAAAACACGGCTGCCCTTATCGACCACAAGATGAACGTTCCTTGTGAAGTCCCCATTGGAATAATTCAGAATAACCGTATCCCAATATACTTCGCCGGTGCCTCCGTTCCGCCTGAAAATCCCCTGCGGTTCGGCTTCCCAGGGCTTCAGGTCCGCCGGAACGTCAGGAACATAGTCCATGCCGTAATACCCGATCATTTCCTCACGAGTCATCTCCACAAAATCCTCGGTCCAAAGGCAAATACCGTTCTTTCTTTCTGTCGGGATCTCATTTACCGGATGAATGACAATCCTATCATCAGCGGCAGAGTTGGCAGGAGCTTCACCATGGTCTTCCCGAGCGCTATTCTGCGTGCCGGAATACACTGCGTTTCCCGCTGTCTGATCTGGCGCTGTGGCACGGAACGTTCCTCCTCCCCATACTGCAACCCCTAACAGAGCAATAAAACATACGCAGCACACGGAAGCGGCCGCACGGACAGCCGCCGCTTTTTTCTTTTTCCGTTCAGCGTCATACCGTTCTCTGCGTTCGAACAGGCAATTCACCATTTCATCACAATTCTTCATAAACATAGTCCTCCTTTTCAAGCTTTGATTTCAAAGACTGCTTTGCCCGGTAAAGGAGATTTTTAATTTGGCGGTCGCTCTTTTTCATGGCGATTGCCGCTTCCTTATTTGAAAAGCCTTCAAAGAATACAAGCCAGAGAACGATCCTGTAATCGGTAGGAAGTTCAGAAAGAGCCCTATGGATTCTCATTTTGCTTTCTTCCTTAATATAGGAGTGTTCAAGGCTTTCTTTTTCGCTCAAATTATTTTCCATATCTTCTATGGAGGCATGAAGTAATTTGGAATGGCGCCTGATAAAATCAACCGTTACATTTCTTCCGATTGCATAGAGCCAGGATTTAAACGTGCTTTTTCCGGAGTATCTCGGTTTTTTTGTTATTAATCGAAAAAAAGTGTCTTCGGTTAATTCTTCGGCAATAAAAATATTCCCTACATATCCGTTCAAATAAAGAATCAGACCGTCCTTATAATCTCCAACGATTTCAGCGATCCCTTTGTCATCACCATCAAGGAAACGGCGGTAGCTACTTGCACCGTTATCCATTGATTTTCTC
>JAHZES010000112.1:0-4624 GCA_019421725.1 Clostridiales bacterium
GACCCATTGCACGGGCAACAGGTGCGTTTTCGGGGTTGCCGCCAAGTGTCACAAAATATGCTCCGAAGGACGCGGCGAAAATCGTGAGTCCCTGCAGCACGCTTTTCACAAGGAGTTTTGTGGTGAGCAGCGTTTCCTTTGGGTCGCGCGGCCTGCGCTCCATAATATCGGTTTCAGCAGGCTGGCGTTCCAGAACAATAGAACAGGTAGGATCAATCAACACTTCCAGAAGCACAACATGGAGCGGCAGGAGGAGAAGTGCCGTTGGCGCAATGCCGAGAAACGGCGCAAGCAGGGAGGCAAACGCAATTGGAATGTGAATGGTGAACACATAACCGACCGCTTTGCGGATGTTATCGTAAATGCGTCTGCCGTCACGCACGGTCTCCACAATCGTGGTGAAATTGTCGTCCATCAAAATTAGATCAGCAGCTTCACGAGAGACCTCACTTCCGCGTTTCCCCATGGCAATACCGATATCGGCATATTTGAGTGCCGGTGCATCGTTCACGCCGTCGCCTGTCATGGCCACAATTTCTCCGTTATCTTTGAACGCCTTTATGATCCGCATCTTATGCTCCGGAATGACACGCGAGAAGATAGAAACATCCTTAACAGCTTCGCGCAGTTCTGCATCCGTCATTTTTTCCAGCATATCGCCTGTAACAATGTGATCGCTGTTTGGCATGCCCACCTTCTTTGCTGTTGCTGATGCGGTAATACCGTTGTCACCTGTGATCATAACAACACGGATGCCTGCTTTGGTGCAAACCGCAATGTCATTCTTGACGCTCTCACGCGGAGGATCAGCAAGTCCGACCAGTCCGAGCAGAGTAAGGCGGCAATCAGTAATAGAAGCCGGTACTTCATTTTCGGTCTGAGGATATCCTGCGGCAATCGCGATGACGCGCAATCCTTCCGAGGAAAGGGAATCAATTTTTTCTTCCGCTTCTTTTCGCTGTTCGTCGGTCAGCTCGCAGATGGTCAGAATCCGCTCGGCACTGCCCTTTGCGGCAATGATCAGCTTCCCGTCTCTTTGCCAAACATGCCCCATCATTTTCAGCTCATTTGTAAAGGCGTATTCGGACACAAATCTGCCAGAGAACAGCTTTTCGGTAGAAATCTGGTGCTCCTCGCAGAAGCGGAGCATGGCTTTTTCCATCGGATCATATGCCTCAGTCTCACAGCCGAGTCCCATCGTTTCAATTAGTGTATGTTCATCGCCGGATGCCACCCATGTGCTCTGTACGGTCATTTGGTTCATAGTAATAGTTCCGGTTTTGTCAACGCAAAGAACTGAAACCGCACCGAGTGTTTCTACGCTGGGCAGTTTGCGGACAAGCGAGTGTTTCTTTGCCAACCGCCATGCGCCCATAGAAAGAAAGACGGTCAGGATCACCGGAAATTCCTCGGGAATCATCGCCATGGCAAGCGTTACGCCCGACAGAATGCTTTCTATCAGGCGGTCAGAAAAATTGTGGTCGGGAATGTTGAGCCATGTAAACACACCCACGAGAACAAACAGGACTCCCGCGATGATGGCACAGGTTTTTACGAGCTTTCCTGTTTGCTTCTGAAGCGGCGTATCCTCGGCAGCAGCAGACGCAACACCCATTCCAATCTTACCGTACTCGGTAGACGCGCCGGTTTTCTCTACCTGTATGGTGGCGCTTCCTTGCGTGACGAGCGTACCGGCGTAACAATAATCCTTACGCCAGTAATCTTCTGACGGTTCAGCGTTCTCGGTTTGGATTTTCCATACACCCTCAGCCTCTCCCGTCAGGGAGGATTCATCCACGCAGAGATCGGCGCAACGCAAAATAATGCCGTCTGCCGGGATTTTTACACCCTCGCAAATGAGCATCAGGTCGCCGGGAACCAGCTCTGTACTGGCAATTGTCTGTTCTTTTCCGTCCCGGATCACCACAATTTGCGGGGCTGATAGGTCTTTGAGTGCATTGAGTGTCTTGTCGGTTTTCCATTCCTGGATCACGTCAATGCTGATGATGCCGACGACAAAAATCAGCATGATGGCGCCATCTCTCGGCTCTCCGAGAATAAAATAAATGACAGCGGCAATCATCAGCCAAAGGAACATTGGCTCACAGAGGGTATGAAGAACGGTTTTGAGGAAACTGTCCTTCTTCTGCGGCGTCAGTTCATTTTTGCCGTACTGCTGCTGTCGCTTGGTGACCTCATCATGGGTCAGCCCTGTCAGGTTCTTCTTAGTGCTTTTCATAAAAGAATCCTCCGTTTCCCGTTGTTGAAAAGCATTACGGTGTCTTGATTTCTCCTATGGCACTTCATTTGAGGTCGTATACGTTCACAAATAGGGCTATTCCCGAAAAATGGTATAAAAATAGCACACCCGTGAAACATACGCACTGTCCCACAGATATGCTCAAAAAACACATTCTGTTGCCGCTTGCAACGCGGCCCGGCCCCACGCCCTTACGGGCATCGCCTGCTCAGTTTGTACTGTTGATCTCGCATTCCTTTCGGAATGTAATGCAGTGCAAAGAGATATTAATACTATACCGTATGTGTATGCAAAAGTCAACGAAATTGTTACCGATTGTTTGCTTCTAGAAAAGATACGAATTAATTATACACGAAAAATGCGAATAAATCTATTGCTTCCACGCATGGGCAAAAAAATAACGGGTACTCGGCTTTCACCGAATACCCGTTATCTCGTTTACCGACCCCGTCTGATAGATGCCATAATCGTAATTTCTTGAATTACTTTCTTATGAGCACCCGTGTAAAATCGGAGGCCTTTTTTGAAGTGATTATTTTGAAAAAAGAGGTATATTCACGGCCGATTGGTTGAATCTAGATGGTAGATATGCTATGATGAAAAACAACTTTTCAGGCTTGGATGACAGGGATATCCGGAAATTCGGTCTAACTGATGAAAAGATTTCATAAGCATTTTTGAAAGCTGTGCAGATCGTGCAGGATGCCTGTCAAAGCCTGCCTTTTTGTAAAAGCAATTTTAAACAACTTGTTTGACAGACAGCAAAGGAAGTGTTTCTTTGTCGGCAAAGCAAAAACAGAATTTTTTGCATGGCGCTTTGATTTTAATGAGCGCCACTGTAATTGTCAAAATCATCGGGTATTTTTTCAAGGTCCCACTGAAGGGGATTATCGGCGTCAGCGGCTTTGGCTATTTTAACGCAGCATATGGATTGTTTAATACGCTGTATGCGCTGTCAGTAGCCGGCATGCCCATTGCCGTGTCGCGAATGGTGGCACAGAACATGCAGCAGGGCCGTTACCGGGATGTACGCAAAATCAAGCGCTTGTCTACGGTTTCCTTTCTGTGTACCGGGCTGTTGGGTACGCTGCTGATGTTTGCGGGAGCAGGTCCATACGTGCGCTTTGCAGAAAACCCCAATGCTTTTTTAGCGGTATTTGTCATGGCTCCGGCGATCTTTTTCGTCTGTGTTAGTTCTTCCTACCGGGGTTATTACGAGGGCTTGCGCAATATGTACCCCACTGCCTGGTCGCAGATTTCTGAGGCATTGGTAAAGCTGGCCTGCGGGCTGCTTTTTTCCTCTGCTGCTGTCCGTTTGGGTTTGGAGGAATATGAGCGGTCCGGCAGGGTATTCGGCACTGCGGTTGAAACGTCGTCACAGGCGCAGCTTGCCGTGCTGCCTTACGGCGCAGCGGGGGCGATTTTGGGTATTGTGGTCAGTACCGCAGCGGGCTCGCTGTTTTTATGGATATACAGTAGGTGTAAGGGAGACGGCATTTCCCGGCAGATGCTGGAACATGCGGCGCCAGCCAGGGGGAGCAAGGAAATTCTAAAGCAGCTTTGGACCATTGCCATTCCCATCTGCCTGGGCGCGCTGGCGCTGAACATTACCACCTTGATTGACGTCAGCTCATTGACAAACCGCCTTTCCACTGCATTAGAACGCGGCAGCGAGGTGCTGCTTTCCATGTATGACGGGATTCTCCCGACCAATACGCCGCAGGATGAAATTCCCAATTATCTCTTTGGGGCTTATAATATGTCGGTCACGCTTTTTAATCTGATTCCGGCGTTGACGACTACCTTTGGGGTCAGCGCCCTCCCGGCAGTAACAGCCGCCTGGGCTGCCCGCAGCAAATCCCTGCTTCGCCGCAATATCGAGTCGGTATGGCGGGTTACTTCGATGATTGCATTTCCCGCTGGGTTTGGCATTTGCGCGCTGGCAGAGCCGATTCTAACGCTGGTTTATCAAGCGGATCCGGCTTCGATTCCCATTGCTGCGCCGATTTTACGCGTTCTTGGCCTTGCGGCAGTTTTTGTGGCGCTCAGTTCGCCTACCAATAGCATGCTGCAAGCGGTGGGGAAGGTCAACGTTCCGGTAAAGCTGATGTTGCTTGGCGGCTTTTTAAAGCTGGCGGTCAATTTTGTGCTGGTACCGATCCCGGCAGTCAACATCCAGGGCGCACCCTATGGAACACTGCTGTGTTATGGGCTGATTGTCTGTATTTCGATTCCGGTGCTGTGCAGGACAGCGGGAATCCGGATTCGATTCACAAAAGTGTTTTTAAAACCTCTTTTTGCTGGTGTTCTTTGCGGTGTTACCGCATGGGCAAGCTATGGACTACTTTCCAATCTGGCAGGAAA
>JAHZES010000112.1:4634-6874 GCA_019421725.1 Clostridiales bacterium
TTCTACTGCCATATCTATCCTGCTGGCAGGCGCAGTGTACGTGATTGTATTATTTTTGGTGCGGGGAATTGTGAAATATGATGTTTTAATGCTTCCGAAGGGAGAAAAAATCGCAAAACTACTTGAAAAATGCAGGTTAATAGGGTAAGATGAATAAGCCTACTATGTTTGACGGCGAGGTGGCAAAATGCGGGCGGATTTTCCTCTGAAAGACAAATACGGATTTGACGATCTGGTCAAAGTCATGCGTGTTCTGCGCGGCCCGGGCGGATGCCCTTGGGATGCACAGCAGACCCATGAGTCGATCCGGAAAAATTTCATTGAGGAGACATATGAAGCGATTGAAGCCATTGACGCCGCAGATCCGGTGCTTTTGCAGGAGGAATTGGGCGACGTTTTGCTGCAGGTGATTTATCACGCGGCAATGGAGGAAGAGAAAGGTTCTTTTTCTATTGATGATGTTTGTGATGGCATCTGTAAAAAGCTGGTGATCCGGCATCCTCATATTTTTGGCGATGTCAAAGTGGATACCGCCGAAGAGGTGTTGTCCAACTGGGAGATGATTAAGCAGCAGGAAAAAGGGCAAAAAACGGCGGCAGAAACGCTGGAGAGCGTGCCAAAAGTCCTTCCGGCGCTGATGCGGGCAGAAAAAATCCAAAAGCGGGCTTCCCGTGCTGGGATGGATTATGACAGCGTGGCCGATGCGTTTCGTGATTTACGCAGCGAAGTGGACGAGCTGGAGGATGCGGTGAAAAACGGCACGCCAGAGCAGCGGGGACTGGAATTGGGCGACCTTCTCTTCAGCGCGGTTAATGTTTCGCGTTTTATAGGCGCGGATGCGGAGGAGTCGCTGGGACTTTCGTGCGAGAAGTTTGTGAAGCGTTTTGCGCAGGTAGAAAAGTTGGCCCGACAAAGAGACATTGATATGAAGACGGCTGGTATCCAGAAACTGGATGAAATTTGGCAGGAGATTAAAAAAAGTTATTAAGCGGATGTGTCTGCATGTCTGCACAATAATAAAGTTGAACTAAACGGAGGAAAAAACAATGACGAAAACCGAATTGATTAACGTGGTTGCCGAGAAAACCGGCTTTTCCAAAAAAGACAGCGATAAAGCGGTTGTTGCTGTAATCGATGCGATTTCTGAGGCGCTGGCTGGCGGCGATAAAGTACAGCTGGTTGGCTTTGGCACCTTTGAGGTGAAAGAGCGCGGAGAGAGAAAGGGCATCAACCCCAGAACCAAAGAAGAAATCACCATTGCAGCTTCCAAACTGCCTTCTTTCAAAGCTGGTAAAGCGCTGAAAGATGCAGTTTCCAAATAAGAATCTGCAAACGGGAAAGGGCGTTGCGTAAACACGGGGAGATTTCTTGTGTTTACGCATTTTTCTTAAGGAGTTTTATGATGCGTTTGGACAAATATTTAAAGGTCACCCGGTTAATCAAGCGCCGGACAGTCGCTAACGAAGCGTGTGATGCCGGAAGAATTTTAGTTAACGGCAAAGTGGCTCGCGCTTCTTATGAGGTGAAAGAGAATGATCTGATCTCTATTCAGATGGGTACCCGGCCGATTAAGGTGCGCGTGCTGAAGGTCAGCGAGTATGCGACGAAGGAGGATGCTTCTACCCATTATACGGTGGTAGAGGATTGACGTAAAAAGAGGCTGGCGAAACGGACGGTGTTGGCAAAACAGCGAACAGGCGCAAGCAGGATGAGCTGCTGTGGCCTGTTATGGAACGTTCATAATCAAGATGTGTTTTTTGGGCAAGATGCCGATAATTTTAAAATCTGCGGAGACACGAATATGGAAGAACTAAGGCTTTTTAAGCCATCTATCGAATATGCTGAACAGATAGCGGAATACAAAGCAGAGTTTTCACCTGAACAAATACGGGCTACTTATGATCCTGACAGGATTCCCGGAATGGATTATCTTGAAAACTATAATAGTATTCCCGAATGGCTTTGTTTTCTGGATACCGTTAAAGGCAAGATTACATGGTATATGTCGGTCCGGATGAGCGACGGAAAAATCATTGGCTTTTGCTGCCTGCGGCATAAACTTGAATACGATGATGATGACCCGGATTTTGCATCCAATGTGGGTTATTCGATCCGCCCCAGTGAGCGAAGGAAAGGCTATGCCAAAGAACAGTTGCGGCTCGTTTTGCAGGAAGCCAAAAGGCTGGGCATGGATCATGTGCGGATCATTTGCCGTGACATCAACATCGGCAGCAACAGAA
>JAHZES010000113.1 GCA_019421725.1 Clostridiales bacterium
GCCGCGGCATCCTCGCCTTTGCACGGGGAAAGCACCCAGTCCGCAAGGTCCCACCGCGGATCCGGTTTTGCGCCCACGCCGATTTTAACGCGCGGAAACGTGTCCTTCCCCGTGAGGTATATGATGCTCTTAATTCCGTTATGCCCGCCGTCGCTGCCCTTTAAACGAATGCGCAGCTTTCCGGGCTGCAGCGAAATATCGTCATAAAGCACCAGCATCCGCTCGGGCGGAATTTTATAAAATGCGGCTGCATCGCGCAGCGCCTCTCCGCTGCTGTTCATAAACGTCTGCGGCTTGAGCAGCAGCACCCGTTTGCCGCCAAGCTGCGCTTCTCCGCAGAGCGACTTGAATTTAAGCCGGTCAACGCGTGCACCGCAAAAATCCGCCACGGCGTCCAACGCGCGAAATCCCGCATTGTGCCGCGTCGTTTCATATTCCCTTCCCGGGTTGCCCAAGCCGGCAATCAACCACTCCACCGGCCCTGCCGAAGGCGCACGCGTTGGAACCAGCCTTGAAAAAATACCTGTCATAAATCATTCCCCCACGATTTCCGTAAACCACAACGGGCGGGACAGCCGTGCCGCCCCGCCTTTTGCTTTGATCGTTCGTACTGTTTCGCGTTTTGCCCTTTCGGTCAGATAAACATCGGAGAAACCGGTTTATCTTCATAAATGCGCTCAATTGCTTCCGCAAAAACCGGCGCGACCGAAAGCTGCGTGATTTTATCCAGCTTCTTTTCCTCCGGCAGAGCGACCGTGTCCAGCAGCACCAGCTCTTTGATCGGGCTGGCGGAAATACGCTCTATGGCCGGTCCGGAAAGCACGCCGTGCGTTGCGCAGGCATAAACCTCTGTTGCGCCGCCCTTTTCAATAATGGCGGCAGCGCCGTTGCAGAGTGTTCCCGCCGTATCGATCATGTCGTCGACAATGATGATTTTTTTACCCTGCACATTGCCGATAATATTCATCACTTCGGAAACATTGGCGCGCTGGCGACGTTTGTCTACAATGGCAAGCGGGCAGTCGATGCGCGTTGCAAAATTGCGCGCACGGGTCACCGAACCGAGATCCGGAGATACAACGACATAATCCTCATTCTGATCGCCGATCTTCTTTTTGAAGTAGCTGGCAAGCAGCGGCGCGCCTACAAGATTATCCACCGGGATATTGAAAAAACCCTGGATCTGCGGCGCATGCAGGTCCATTGTCAAAACACGGTCGGCGCCGGCAGTGGTCAGCAGATCGGCGACAAGCTTGGCGGAGATCGGATCACGGGGCTTTGCCTTGCGGTCCTGACGCGCATATCCAAAATACGGCATTACCGCAGTGATGCGTGCCGCCGAAGCCCGCTTCATCGCGTCGATCATAATCAGCAGCTCCATCATATTGTCGTTGACCGGCGCGCAGGTCGACTGGACAATAAAGCAGTCGTGACCGCGGACGGATTCCTTCAGCGAAACGCTGATCTCGCCGTCGCTGAACTGCCCGACCTCGGAACATCCCATTTTAAGTCCCAGACAGTTGCAGATCCCTTCTGCAACAGCCTTGCTGCCGTTTGCCGCAAAAATCTTGATATCCTTGCCGTGAAAATTCATTTGTTTTTCCTCCCGTTCATTTGCATGAAAAAAAGCTGCACCACCAAAATCGGATCCTGCCCCGATTCCGGTTCATACAGCTTTTTCGTTCCGATGTTGCCCTCCGGAAAGCAAACAGATACAGCTTGCCCCTGATGAACGCGCACAACCGTACCTGCCGACCGTCTTCATTGCGATGTCATCCCTTTCTCCCGCTCGCCGCAAAACAAAACGCCCTTTGCGCAACAATCTGCAATTTCCGTTTCTATTATCGCAAGATTACGCACTTTTTTCAAGTGCTTCTTTGGAATTTTGCCTTCTTTGTGGAATCCATCTACCTCTCCCGCCGGAATCGGGCTTATTTTTAGAGGTATTTTTCTTTATAATTTTTTTAAAAAACTATTGGCATTTTTATCTTGTGTTTGGTATAATAGTTTAGATAAAATATATCACAAAAATGCGGCTGCTTCAAAAACCTTCCGGAGCAGTGTCGTAACCAAAACACAGGAGGTAAACAAAAGAATGAGTCACAAGTATGTCTACCTGTTCTCCGAGGGCAACGCAAAAATGCGCGAGCTGCTCGGCGGCAAAGGCGCGAACCTGGCCGAGATGACCAACATCGGTCTGCCGGTACCGCAGGGCTTCACCATTTCCACCGAGGCCTGCACGCAGTACTATGAGGACGATCGCAGAATCAACGATGAAATTCAGGCACAGATCATGGAATACATCGGCAAGATGGAGGAGATCACCGGCAAAAAGTTCGGCGATATGGAAAATCCGCTGCTGGTGTCTGTCCGTTCCGGCGCCCGTGCTTCCATGCCGGGTATGATGGATACCATCCTGAACCTCGGTCTGAACGAGGACGTTGTCAATGTCATCGCGAAAAAGTCCGGCAATCCGCGCTGGGCATGGGACTGCTACAGAAGATTTATCCAGATGTTCTCCGACGTCGTTATGGAAGTCGGCAAGAAGTACTTTGAAAAGCTCATCGACGCCATGAAGGAAAAGAAGGGCGTTACCAGCGACCTTGATTTGGATGCGAACGACCTGCATGAGCTGGCCGATCAGTTCAAAGCCGAATACAAAAAGCAGCTGGGCAGCGACTTCCCCACCGACCCGAAGGAGCAGCTGTTTGAAGCCATCAAGGCTGTTTTCCGTTCCTGGGACAACCCCCGCGCAAACATTTACCGTATGGATCACGATATTCCGTATTCCTGGGGCACGGCCGTCAATGTTCAGATGATGGCGTTCGGCAACATGGGCGACGATTGCGGCACCGGCGTTGCGTTTACCCGCAGCCCCGCAACCGGCAGCAAAGGGCTCTTTGGCGAATTCCTGACCAATGCTCAGGGCGAAGATGTTGTGGCCGGCGTTCGCACCCCGATGCCCATCAGCGAGATGGAGCAGAAATTCCCCGAAGCGTTCAAGCAGTTCGTAGAAGTCTGCCAGACGCTTGAAAATCACTACCGTGACATGCAGGACATGGAGTTTACCGTTGAACACGGCAAGCTTTATATGCTTCAGACCCGTAACGGTAAGCGTACCGCTGCCGCTGCTATCAAGATCGCCTGCGACTTGATCGACGAGGGTATGATCTCCGAGGAAGAAGCGCTGATGCAGATCGACGCAAAATCGTTGGATATGCTGCTGCACCCGCAGTTTGACCCGACCGCTCTGAAAAAGGCTCAGGCTATTGCAAAGGGTATTGCCGCTTCTCCGGGCGCTGCCGCCGGTAAGATCGTCTTCACCGCAGAAGACGCCGTTATTGAAGGCAAAAAGGGCGAAAAAGTCGTTCTGGTCCGTTTGGAGACCTCTCCGGAAGACATTGAGGGTATGAAATATTCTCAGGGTATTCTGACGGTGCGCGGCGGCCAGACCTCCCACGCCGCCGTTGTTGCGCGCGGCATGGGCACCTGCTGTGTTTCCGGCTGCGGCGACATCAAAATGGACGAAGAAAACAAATGCTTCACGCTGATGGGCAAAACGTTCCACGAAGGTGATTTCCTCTCTCTGGACGGCTCCACCGGCAACATCTACGATTGCCTCATCCCGACGATCCCGGCTGACCCGAACAGCGGTTATTTCGGCCGCATTATGGAGCTTGCCGACAAATATAAGACCATGGGCGTCCGCACGAACGCTGATACGCCGAAGGACGCCAAGCAGGCTGCTGCGTTCGGCGCACAGGGCATCGGCCTTTGCCGCACCGAGCACATGTTCTTTGACCCGGATCGCATTGGCGCTTTCCGCGAGATGATCTGCTCCGAAACCGTTGAAGAACGCGAAAATGCTCTGGCGAAGATCGAGCCGATGCAGCAGGCTGACTTTGAGGGTCTGTTCGAGGCGCTTGGCGGCTACCCGGTCACCATCCGTTTCCTGGATCCGCCGCTCCATGAGTTTGTCCCGACCGACGAAGCCGATATTGAAGCTCTCGCTAAGGCTCAGGGCAAAACCGTTGCCTATATCAAGCAGATCATTTCCGATTTGCATGAATTCAATCCGATGATGGGTCACCGCGGCTGCCGCCTGACGGTCACTTATCCGGAAATCGCCGCCATGCAGACCAGAGCGATCATCAAGGCCGCCCTGGCTGTAAAAGCCCGTCATGCCGACTGGAACATCGTTCCGGAAATCATGATCCCGCTGGTTGGTGAGATCAAGGAATTCAAGTTTGTCAAGAATATCGTTGTCGAGACCGCCGACGCCGAAATCAAAGCGGCCGGCAGCGACCTGAAGTACGAGGTCGGCACGATGATCGAGATTCCGCGCGCTGCACTGACTGCTGACGAAATCGCCAAGGAAGCTGATTTCTTCTGCTTCGGCACCAACGATCTGACCCAGATGACCTTCGGCTTCAGCCGTGACGATGCCGGCAAGTTCCTCCCGGCATACTATCAGAACAAGATCTACGAATCTGATCCGTTTGCACGTCTGGATACCATCGGTGTCGGCAAGCTGATGGATATGGCTGTTGAGCTTGGTAAAGGTGCTAACCCCGCTCTTCACTGCGGTATCTGCGGTGAGCACGGCGGCGACCCGTCCTCTATCGAGTTCTGCAACTCTATCGGCCTGAATTATGTTTCCTGCAGCCCGTACCGCGTGCCGATCGCCCGCCTTGCCGCTGCACAGGCCGCGATCAAGGCAAAGGCCGCAAAATAATTTTTGCGCGTCATATCTGAGCTAAAACGAATCCCCGTACCTTGCATGAGGTACGGGGATTTTCTTTGTGAACCAGAGTTTTTGGATGATTTGTCAGCCCGAATTCTCTGCGTGCCGATCACTACACGATTTTGACGGCGCCCACAGGCCGAACCGCAAGCACGTAACAGCAGCCGGAGCCAAACACCGATTCCATCGCACGGCAATATTCTTCTGTCAGTTCCACAGGGACAAATGCCTGCACGGTCCCGGCAAAGCCGCCGCCATGAACGCGCCAGGCTCCCTTGCCAGCAAGCATCCTTTTGGAAAGTGCAAGCGCCAGGGGCACCTCCTGCCGTTCGGGATGAGCAACGCTGAACACATTCTGCAGCAGGCAGTAGGACGATTCTCCCGAAGCCAGAACCTGCTTTTTAAAGGCTTCAAAATCACCGGCTTCCAGTGTTTTCGCCTCCTGCTGTGCCAGCTCGTTCTCGGCGAAAAAGTGCATCGCACGCAGCAGCGCTCTGTCGCTGACCTTTCCCTTCAGCTGCCCAAGCTCCGCGTAAAATGTCTCCGGAGCTACCTGCCGCAAAAAATCCTTTCCAAAATACGCCGCCACGTCCCGCATCTCGTCGCCAATTGCCGCGTAATCAGCGGTCAGATCGGCATGGTTTCCGCGGGTATCTACAATGACAAGGTCATGGCCGCAGTCTGAAAACTGAAAACCTACCTGGCGGACAAGCGGTTTCTGCGGGTTTTCAAAATCGATCGCGACAAAACCGCCCACCGAGCTCGCCGTCTGATCCATTAATCCGCACGGCTTGCCGAAATACTCACGCTCGGCATACTGCGCAATTTGCGCAATAGTCACCGCGTCGATTTTTCCCTCATTATAAAGATGATTCAAAATCGTTCCGACCAACACCTCGAACGCGGCGGAGGAAGAAAGCCCTGAACCCTTCAGTACATTGGACGTGGTATAGGCATCGAATGCGCCGATTCGGAATCCGCGGCAGACAAAGCCTTCACAGACGCCGCGGATCAGCGCGGCGGAACGGCCGGCCTCGGCACTGCGCGGCGTAAGATCCGAAATATCCACCCGGTCCGCCTCAAACCCTTCTGATTGAACGGTGATCACCGTGTCGTCACGCGGCGCGGCGACCGCAATCACATCCAGATTGACGCTTGCCGCCAACACACAGCCATGCTGATGATCCGTATGGTTGCCGCCGACCTCGGTGCGGCCGGGCGCGCTGAACAGCGAAAGCCCCTCCCTTTGAGAAAAAATTTTTTCAAAAGACTCCACTGCCTTGAGATACCGTATTTTCTGCGCTGCAACGCCGGCAGAATCCGCACAGTAAACCGACGCCAATGTTTCATCCAGACCGCCGCTGATCTTTTCCCGCAGCTGCAATATCGTACTCATGATCCAGCCCTCCGTTTGCGTTAGTTTTATCCTTTCTTTTTATTATACCGGGAACACCGAAAACCGCAAGAAAAAAAGGTACAAAAAATATGTACGAATGTTGCACTGAACCGGCGCTCCGTTTTCTCCGCAGTTTTCGCTTTCCGGATCGCCGCTGCGGTTTTAAATGGCGGGGCATTGGTTCCCATGCGCTTTCTGAATTTCTTTATTTTTGTAATATTTTCTTCGTTTTATTCTATTATTTTTTATTTTTTTTAAAATTTTTATTGACTTTTTAATAATTGGTTCTATAATAGAATTAAGAGATATTTTTACAAAGGAGACAGGATCACGAAAAAAATAGCACGACTTTTTCTCACCGTTTGCCTCTGCTTATGCTTTGTATCGGTAATCCAGGTTTCGTCTTCAGCGGAACAAATGCTCTCCGGACGCTGTTGGTATTAAACCGCAATGTCGGGCGTTTATGCTCGCAGCAGCTGTTCTTCGAGCAATTACGACCGGCCGACGGCTTACGACCGTTGCGTTTTAAGCTCGATGTACAATCAGCTTTACAGCTAATTATAAGGAGGCATGAGTAATGAAACGTTTTGCTGCAGTTTTGTTCTGCGCCGTTGTTTTGCTGTCGTTGTTCGGCTGTGCAAAAGAAAGCCGGTATAATGAATCGCCCGACCTTTCCAAAAAGGTCGTCGGCTCCAGTAATATGATGGCCACCAGGA
>JAHZES010000114.1 GCA_019421725.1 Clostridiales bacterium
GCACCCGGTTGGAAAGCACCACCAGTCCCAACGGCACGGCCTCGCCGCAAACTGCTCCGTCCTCTGAAAAATCATCACACTTTGCCAAGAGCAAAACCCGACAGCCCTTTTCCGAAAAAGCACGGACTGCAGTCTCCACATTTGCAAACTGATCCTTTAAAATAAACTCCGGCGCTCCAAACACATAGCATTCATCTGCCGAAAATGCGGCGGCACTATACTTGATGGCCGAGGAAAACGGCAAAACTTTTACGGCGGCGCGCGCCTGTCCGGCTGCAAAACGTGCGCGAACCGCTTCCATCGTGTGGTTGTCGGCGGTCATGGCTGCCGTAAAATCAGACAGCAGAGCCGCTATCCGCTCCTTGTCCCACTCCGGATTCAGCACGGCAACATCGACGACCTCCATCTTATTTTCAGTGATCGTTCCCGTTTTGTCCACACAAAGCACATCGACACGCGCTAAGGTCTCGATGCATCCTAGTTCATGCACCAGCGTCCGTTTTTTTGCCAGACGCATTACGCTGACCGCCAGCGCAACACTGGTTAAAAGATACAGGCCTTCCGGAATCATACCGATCAGCGCGGCGGAAGTGCTGACTATCGCATCCTTCCAGGAATGCTGCAAAACAAAGTGTTCATTATTGATCATAAAAAAGCCGATTGGAAGGATCAAGATTCCAATTATCTGCACCAAGCGTGTCAAGGACTTCATCATTGCACCCTGTACCCTTTTGCTGGACTTCTTCGATTCCAGCGTCAAACAGGAGACAAATGAATCTGCTCCAACTTTTTCTAGTTGTGCACGGCATTCCCCGGAAACAACAAAGCTGCCGGAAAGCAGCTCGTCGCCGCTCCTTTTGGTGATCTCTACCGATTCTCCGGTAATCAATGCTTCATTTACCTGAAGCTCGCCATCGCGAACGATCGCATCAGCGCAAATCTGATTTCCTGCAGAAAATATCACAATATCATCCAGGACCAGTTCTTCCGTCGGCAGAGAAATTTTTTCCCCGCCTCTTACCACAGTCGCTCGCGGCACGTTCAACAAATTCAGCTGGTCAAGGATCTTTTTGGATTTAATTTCCTGAATGATTCCAATCGCTGTGTTGGCGGCAATCACCACGAGAAAGGTCATATGCACCCATGCGCCCACAAACGCAAGCGCACACGCAATAATAAAGAAAATCAGATTAAAATAAGTACAGACGTTACCTGCAATAATCTGAGCGACCGTTCGTGTCGGAGGTTCCACCGGCGTGTTCAGGTACCCCTGCTGCACCCGGAGATCCGCCTGTTCTGCCGAAAGCCCCTGCTGCGGATCCGGCGCAAAACGCTCTACCTGCGGCCTGACATTCTGTTTAGATTCTTTTTGCCTGATCTTCATAAATTTACTTCTCCGATAAAAAGTAGTGAGCTGCAGCGGTATTCCTGTTCATCTGGCGATAGACGATGAAACCGACGACGCATTCGATGACGCATCTGCAAACAGCTGCAAAAATGCAGAAGGATCTGCTGAGTAACTGCCAAACTTTAAAGTCATCCAAAGTGAAACAGCCAGACCGACCAGTCCAAAAACAAAACCGAGGTAGGTGATACTTTGACGATTTCCTTTTAAAAAGGCGACCGCCGAACAGACAACACCCAGGCATGCCAATGGAGGAAAAATTCCGAAGGAAAACAGATGCACCAACGAAAAAACAAAACCGGATACAGAAATTCCACGCGCCGGGAATTGAAACGGATATTGATTGATATCGTCCGTCGGCAAGTAAGAAAGGCGAGGCTTTTCCGCCCTGAGTGTTTCCCGGGAAATACTGTTCGTTTTTTGTTCCTGTGAATGATTCATGGGGCAGCACCCTTTCAATTGACATCTCACTCCGTTTTGCGCACACCGCAAAACGGAAAGGTTTCATTTATCATACCAGTTTATGCTGGAAAATTCAAGTCATTGGGGCTGCAGGATCGAGTATTCATTCCGCCTTGCAAGCCGCATCTCAATCGGTTATAATACTTAAAGTCGACATATTGCAGAATACATACAGCGGAGGAAATTTATGCGGATTTTAAAACGGTTTGTGAGTTATTATAAACCATATCGGTTTCTGTTCTGGTTTGACATGGTCTGCGCGCTGGTTCTTTCAGCAATTGACTTGGCGTTTCCTCAGGTCTTGAACGGATTGACAAAGGGACTTTTCACGCGGCCCGGAGAAGAAATCCTGCGATGGATTTTCTGGATCGGCGGCGGAATGCTTGTTTTGTACCTGATCCGTTTTGGCTGCCAGTATTTTATTACTACCTGGGGACACATTATGGGAGCCCGAATGGAAAGCAACATGCGTCAGGATCTGTTTGACCATCTGCAGCGCCTCTCCTTTTCGTATTATGACAAAAACAACACCGGCGAAATGATGAGCAAGCTGCTTTCGGATTTATTTGATATTTCTGAGCTGGCGCACCACGGGCCAGAAAATATTTTTATCTCTCTGTTGAAGATCATCGGATCTTTTATTCTTTTGATGAGAGTCAATGTTAAAATGACTTTGATCCTGATTGCGGTCACCGCCGTAATGGTCGTATTTTCCTTTCTTCAAAACGGCAAGATGCGGGAAACCTTTATGGATAACCGAAGAAAAATCGCCAAGGTCAATGCCCGCGTGCAGGACAGTCTTTCCGGCATCCGTGTGGTAAAGTCCTTTGGCAACGAAGCTTTAGAACAGGAAAAATTTCGCAAAACCAACGAGCAATTTTTGGAGTCCAAAAACAGCAATTACCGCGTAATGGGTCAGTTTCACGCCGGAAATGCGTTCTTTCTCGGTGTTCTTTACACCTCTGTTTTAGTAACGGGAGGCGTTTCGATTGCAAACGGCTCGCTTTCCCTTTCTGATTTGGCTCTTTATGTGCTGTATATCAACATTTTTATGGGACCGATTGAAACACTGATCAATTTTACGGAAATGTTTCAAAAAGGATATGCCGGATTCTGCCGTTTTATGGAGGTTGTCGACACAGAACCGGAAATTGTTGACGCTCCCAACGCCCTTCCTCTTTCCAATGTAAAAGGAGAAATCGCTTTTCACGACGTCTCCTTTGGTTACAACAACGGAGAACACGTACTCCATCATGTAAATTTTTCGATTCCAAGCGGCAAAACCGTTGCGCTGGTCGGTCCTTCCGGCGGCGGAAAAACAACGCTCTGCTCCCTGATTCCTCGCTTTTATGATGTGACCGAAGGCAGCATCACCATTGACGGAAACGATGTTCGCAGTCTGACGCTCCATTCACTCCGCAGCGCTATTGGCATTGTGCAGCAGGATGTCTATCTGTTTGGCGGCACCATTCGCGAAAATATCTTATACGGAAAACCGGACGCTACCGAGGACGAGCTGATTGCCGCTGCCAAACGCGCCAACATTCATGATTTTATTCTTTCCTTGCCGCAGGGCTATGACACCAGCGCCGGTGAAAGGGGCGTACGGCTTTCCGGAGGCCAAAAGCAGCGCATCGCCATTGCCCGTGTCTTCCTGAAAAACCCGAAGATCCTGATTTTAGACGAAGCCACCTCTGCTCTGGACAACGAAAGTGAACGGCATATCCAGCAGGCATTGGAGCAGCTTTCTATTGGCAGAACCACATTGGTGATCGCGCACCGGCTCAGCACGATTCGTAATGCGGATGAAATTCTGGTAATCAACGATGAAGGAATTCGTGAACGGGGAACTCACGAAGAATTGCTCGCAAAAAACGGGTTATATGCAGAGTATTACAATATGCAATTTGACCATGAAGACAACGCGTAAAATTTCCTTCGAGATATAAAAATCGGCGCCGAACTGTACATCGGCGCCGATTTTCCTTTTTATAACGATCGTCAATCTGCTTTGTTTTGCTCCCGGTTGGTGATTCGGTAACAAAGCGTCATCAAACTGTCGTTCATATGAACATTCTCTACAATGACATCCGGATGCTGCGCAGAAAAATCATAATGACTGAAATTCCAGAAGCTCTTGATTCCGAGCGCGATCAATTGCTCGCTGATCCCTTCCGCAGCAGCCATGGGCAGGCAAAGTATTGCTACCGTGGGGGTATTCATCCTGCAGAAATTTTCGATCTCTGCAGGATTCATAACCGGAATATCTCGAATCTTCTGACCGATCAGATCCGGATTGTTGTCAAAAATACCGATCAGCGAAAACCCCTTGCTTTCAAACGACATATGGGTCGCCACAGCACGCCCCAGATTTCCTGCACCAATCAGAATTGTTTTATATCTGGCGTTTAAGCCCAGAATACCGCCAATTTCCTCTTTGAGCTGATGCACCATATAACCGTAGCCCTGTTGACCGAAGCCGCCAAAGCAGTTGAGATCCTGACGGATCTGCGATGCGGTCAGCCCCATTCGAGCGGACAGCTCCCGTGACGAAATGCGGCTGATTCCTCTGCGTTCAAGCTCAGAAAGAAATCGATAATACCGAGGAAGCCTCCGGATGACAGACATTGATATTTTATCTTTTTTCTGCATGCCGAAACCATCATACCTTTCTTTTGAGCCGGAGCCGCCCCTCATCGACCGCTCAGCCCGGGCGTAATTTGCTTATTTTTGCAGCTTCTCCACCGTTTGCATTACGTAATCGCCAAATTCCCGGCAGGTGCAACCGGTATCTCGGCCGGTGATCTTCAGTTTCTTTTCCTCAAACATGCAGATATCAAGCGCACGCTCCAGGAGATCGGCCTGCCTCTGCTTGCCGATGTGGGAAAGCAGCATCACAGTTGCACGCAGCATGGAGCACGGGTCTGCATAATCGCCGCGGCCCTCCGTCATCATGCGTGGCGCGGAGCCGTGGATCGCCTCAAACATAGCGTACCGTTTACCCAAATTTGCGCTGCCAGCCGTTCCGACTCCACCCTGGAACTCGGCGGCTTCATCTGTAATAATATCGCCGTAAAGATTCGGAAGGACAAAAACCTTGAAGTCCGAACGGCGCTTGGGATCGACCAGCTTTGCTGTTGTGATGTCGATATACCAGTCATCTGTAGCGATCTCCGGATAATCCTCGCCGACTTTCTGACTCAGCTTAAGGAATTTGCCGTCGGTTGTTTTGATAATATTCGCCTTGGTGATAATCGAGACCCGTCCCTTGTGATTTTTCTTTGCATAATCATAAGCAAGACGGGCGATGCGGTCGGTTCCCTGCGTGGTAGTGACGGTAAAATCAATTGCGAGATCGTCAGTTACATTGACGCCGTCGGAACCGAGCGTATAGGCGCCTTCGGTGTTTTCGCGGAAGAAGGTCCAATCGATCCCCTGTTCCGGCACCTTTACGGGGCGGACATTTGCAAACAGATCAAGCTCCTTGCGCATTGCAACATTGGCGCTTTCAATATTCGGCCACGGATCGCCTGCACGCGGCGTGGTGGTCGGCCCCTTGAGGATAACATGGCACTCCTTAAGCTGTGCAAGCACATCGTCCGGAATTGCCTTCATACAGGCAACTCGGTTTTCAATGGTCAATCCGTCAATATAACGAAATTCCACCTTACCGGCATCCACTTCCTCCTGAAGCAGATGCTCCAGAACACGGGCAGATTCCTTGGTAATGATCGGGCCAATACCGTCGCCGCCACAAACGCCGATGATGATTTTATCGAGCTTGCTGTAATCGACAAAATCACCCTCCTGTTTCATGCGTTCCACACGGGCAAGCTGTTTGCGCATGACTTTTTCAAACTGTGCCAGCGCGCTTTTGATTTGTTGTTCCTGATCCATTGCTGCAACATCCTTCCTGTTATCTGCTTACTTTGTTTGCTCGCGAGTGTAATTGAGCAGCCCGCCCGCCATCAGGATATCCTTTTGACGCTGCGAGAGGGTTGCAACCGCCTCAAATTCGGTGCCCTTGGTTTTATTTTTTACAATAATTTTGCCGCCTTCTGCAACTGCTTTACGAATTTCAGGCAGCTCCAGCTCGTCCATTTGATCGATCGCATCATAATCTGCCTCATTGGCAAAGGTAAGCGGCAAAATTCCTGCATTGATCAAATTCGCACAGTGAATTCGCGCAAAGGACTTTGTAATGACCGCTTTGATCCCAAGATAAAGCGGAACCAGCGCAGCATGCTCGCGGGAAGAGCCCTGGCCATAATTCGAGCCGCCGATAATAATCCCTTTTCCCTCCTGCTTGCAGCGTTCCGGGAAGTCCTTGTCACAAACAGCAAAGCAATATTGCGAGAGATGCGGAATATTGGAACGATACGGAAGAATTTTAGCACCTGCCGGCATAATATGGTCGGTCGTGATATTGTCTCCAACCTTCAGCAATGCCTTTGCCGAGACGGTTTCCTCCAGCGGCTCTGCATTCGGGAAGGGTTTGATGTTGGGACCGCGCAGAATTTCAACATTCTTTGCCTCTTCTTCGGAAGCCGGCGCAATCACCATATTATCATTAATCAGGAAATGCTCCGGAATTCGAATGTCCACCGGCTCGCCGAGCGTACGGGGATCGGTAAAGACACCGGCAATTGCAGAAGCTGCAGCAGTTTCAGGGCTAACAAGATAAATCTGTCCATCGGCAGTACCGGAACGGCCAAGGAAATTGCGGTTGAAGGTACGCAGCGAAATTCCTTTTGAATTCGGCGATTGTCCCATTCCAATGCAGGGGCCGCAGGCACATTCCAACACACGGGCACCGGCGGCAATCAGATCCGCAAGAGCGCCGTTCTGTGCCAGCATGTTATAAACCTGCTTGGAACCAGGCGCAATGGCAAGGCTCACATTATCCGCAACTGTTTTTCCCTTTAAAATAGCCGCAACACGCATCAGGTCCAGATAAGAGGAATTGGTGCAGGAGCCGATGCAA
>JAHZES010000115.1 GCA_019421725.1 Clostridiales bacterium
AGGTGGAAAGCGCCGGTCCGTCCGTTCCGGTCGAAATTATCGGTCTGGACGACGTGCCGACGGGCGGCGACGTGTTTAATGTGGTTTCCGATGAGCGTCTGGCGCGAGAGCTGGTAGAACAGCGCAGAAATGAACAGAAAGAAGAGCTGTTCAACGCGCAGACCAAGGTTACGCTTGATAACCTGTTCGATCAGATGCAGCAGGGCGAGATTAAGGAACTGAAGATCATTGTTAAGGCCGATGTGCAGGGCTCTGTGGAGGCTGTTCGTCAGTCGCTGGAAAAGCTTTCCGGGGACGAGGTGCGCGTCCGTGTCATTCACGGCGCCGTCGGCGCGATCAGCGAGTCCGACGTGATGCTTGCCGCAGCGTCCAACGCGATCATCGTCGGCTTCAATGTGCGCCCGGATCCCGTTGCGGCGGAAAACGCCAAGCGCGACGGAGTTGATCTGCGTCTTTACCGTATCATTTACGACTGCATCGAGGAGATCCAGTCCGCTATGAAGGGAATGCTGGCACCGAAGTTCCGGGAGGTCTCGCTTGGCCGCGCGGAATGCCGCCAGGTTTACAAGGTTTCCAATGTCGGTACCGTTGCCGGCTGCTATATTCTCGAAGGAAAAATTACCCGCGCCGCGCAGATCCGCATTGTGCGCGACGGAATTGTTGTCGCCGAGGATAAAATCGCTTCGCTGCGCCGCTTTAAGGATGACGTCAAAGAGGTTGCGCAGGGATATGAGTGCGGAATTGGTCTGGAACGCTTTAACGACATCAAGGAAGGCGACATTTTTGAAGGTTATCTGATGGAAGAGTACCGCGAGGATTAAATTTCCCCGCCGGAAGGAGGAACGGCCCTTGGCCAGTCACAAACTGCAGCGCAGCACGGAGGACATCCGCCGCGAGCTGACCGATATTTTGCGAACCCTGAAGGACCCGCGCGTGCAGGGAGTGTTCCTGAGCATTGTGCGTGTGGAGGTCACGAACGATTTTTCTTACTGCAAGGTCTATATCAGTGCAATGGAAGGGCTGGAACGCGCCAAAGAAGCGGTGCGCGGGCTGGATTCCGCTGCCGGATATATGCGTACCGAGCTGGGGCACAGGCTTTCCCTGCGTCATGTTCCGAAGCTGCTGTTTACGGCGACCGATTCCATTGAGTACAGCGCCGAGATTTCCCGCAAGCTGCTGGAGCTGAAAAGTGAAGTGCCCGCTGCGGCCGGCGGTACGGATGAAGGAGACGGAAGCCATTCATGAAGATTACGTTGAACGAGGCGGCTGCACAGCTTGCGGCGCATGACCGGATCCTGGTTTTAAGCCATCAGTCGCCGGACGGAGACACATTGGGCTCGGCGGGAGCGCTTTGCCTTGGGCTTGCGAAGCTGGGAAAGCAGGCCCGGTTTGTCTGTTCCGACCCTATTCCCCCAAAATACGATTATATGATCTCTGCGGTTCCCGCGCCGGATTTTGAGCCGGAATACATTGTTGCGGTCGACATTGCCGACCGCAAGCTGTTGGGAAAAAAGCTGGACACAGAGTGTCCCCGTATCGATCTGTGCATTGACCACCATGGCTCCAACACACAGTATGCCGCACTTTGCTACGTGGATTCCGCTGCGGCCGCAACCTGCGAGATCATTTTTCGCCTGCTTGGGTTGCTGAACATTCCGATCGGCAAAGATATTGCGCAGTGCCTGTTTACCGGAATTTCGACCGACACCGGCTGCTTCCGGTATGCCAACACAACACCGGAGACCATGCGGATTGCAGCTGAGCTGATGGAGGCGGGAGCGGAGGCGTCGGAGATCAACCGCCAGATGTTTGAAGTCAAAACGCGGTCCCGCATGGAGCTGGAGCGCATGGCGCTTGACCGAATGGAATATGCCTTTGGCGGAAAATGCGCCATGATCGTTATTTCCATGGAAATGATCGCGCGCTCCGGTGCGACGGAGGGCGATCTGGAGGGGCTGGCGCCGCTGCCGCGCAATGTGGAAGGTGTGCGTGTCGGGCTGACGCTGCGGGAAAAAGCGCCCGGCGTTTATAAAGTTTCGGTGCGAACCGGAATACATGTCAACGCGTCGCACCTGTGCGCAAGGCTGGGCGGCGGCGGTCATCCGCAGGCCTCCGGCTGCATGCTGCAGGGAGAGCTGGGCGAGGTGAAGGAAAAGCTGCTTGCCGTGGTGGAGCAGTTCCTGACCGGTCAGGCCGTTTGAGGAGCAAAATCATTTTCGCAAAGGGAAGGGGCTGGTCTGCTTGAAAAACGGTGTGCTGATCGTTGACAAACCGCGGGATTTCACTTCGTTTGATGTGCTGGCTTCCCTGCGCAGGCCGATGAACACGAAAAAGCTCGGTCACACCGGAACGCTTGACCCAATGGCGACCGGTGTTTTGCCGGTGCTGGTGGAATCGGCCACACGGGCGGCCGACCTTTTGCCGGAAAGCGGAAAGGCATACCGCGCTTCGTTTGTGCTTGGACTGACGACGGATACGCAGGATATTACGGGCGCCGTGCTCTTGCGGCGGCCGTTTTGCGTTTCGGCGGCTGCGCTCGAGCAGGCGTGCGTTCCGCTGCGCGGCAAAATTCTGCAGGTTCCGCCGATGTATTCCGCAGTAAAGAAGGACGGCGTTCGCCTGTATGATCTGGCGCGAAGGGGAATTACCGTGGAGAGAGAGGCCCGCCCCGTTACGGTCGAGACATTGACGGTGGAATCCTTTTGTCCGGAATCCGGCGAGGGGACGCTATTCGTCCGCTGCTCCAAGGGAACCTACGTTCGAACGCTGATTGCCGATTTGGGTGAAGCGCTCGGCTGCGGCGCCGTTATGACATCGCTGCGGCGGACAGAGGCCTGCGGGTTTTCGGAGAGGGAAACGGTTCCGCTGCAGAGGCTGCGCGAAATGGAAGCGAAAGAGATCGAGGCGCTGCTGCGCCCGGTAGAGACGCTGTTTGCCGTTTATCCGGCGCTGCGGGTCACGGAAGCGCAGGCCAGACGCTTTGCAAACGGGGGAGCGCTTGCCGCCGACCGTGTTTCGCTGGCGGCCCAAACGGCCGACGGGCAGAGGCTGCGCGTTGTTTCGCCGCAGGGGACGTTCCTCGGCCTTGGCGTGTTTCAGGCTGAAAAAGCCTGCGTGAGCGTGAAAAAAATTTTTATTGCGAATTCAGAGCTGTAGGCGCTGCGGCCGGGGGCTGCGGTGCAAACCATAAAGATGACGGAAGAAGGGAGAACCGATATGCAGATATTTTCTTCGCTCTGCGAGGCGCCGGCGCCGGTGTCTGTTGCGTTGGGATGCTTTGACGGGCTGCACATCGGTCACCGGTCGGTGCTCTGCGAGGCGCTTGAAAGCGGAAGCGGCGGCCTTCTGCCGGCGGTGTTTACTTTTGGCTCGCAGGAGAATGCGATGACTCCGGTTAAGCCGGTGCCTGAGCTGATGAGTTCCCGGATGAGGGAGCAGTTGTTGGAGCAAATGGGGTTTTCGCTGCTGTGGCGTGTGGATTTCGATGCGGTGCGGAATATCCGGCCGCAGGATTTTGTTTGCGACGTGCTTTGTGCGAGGCTGCGGGCAAAAAAGATTTGCTGCGGATATAATTACCGGTTCGGCTTTGGTGGAAAGGGCGATGCGGCGCTGCTGCAGAAGCTGGGAGAGGAATGCGGTGCAGAGGTCGTCGTGCTGCCGCCGGTGCAGCGGCAGGGCAGCCCGGTCAGCTCGTCGCGCATTCGCGCAGCAGTGTCGGAGGGGTGCGCCGAAGAGGCAGCCGCTATGCTCGGCCGTCCGTTTACCATTGATTTTCCGGTGGTTCACGGCCGCCAACTGGGCCGTGTGCTGGGGACGCCGACGATCAACCAGCCGTTTCCCGCCGGTTTTGTTTTGCCGAGATTCGGTGTTTACGCCTCCTGCGTACAGGTGGACGGAAGGCGGCTGCATGCCGTTACCAACGTAGGCGTAAAGCCTACGGTCGGCTCGGAAGCGCCGCTGGCCGAAACCTATATCGCGGATTTTTCGGGAAACCTTTACGGAAAAAGAATTCCGGTCTCTTTGGAGATTCTGCGCAGATACGACGCGTAAAACGACCAGAAAACGCACTGTGACGCTGAAAACGGACAAAACGAAGAAAATACCGCTTTACAAGGCTGATTTTGTATGATATACTTATTGAGTCAAGCTGTATTGAATACTGCAGAGCAGATGCCAGCTTGACGCCCCCTGTTTCGGTTTCAGGGTCAAGCCCCGTTTTCGGGGAGCTACACCCGCCTGTTACTGGAACTGAGGAATATTTTGAAAGAGGTGCAAGCCCAATGCTGCCAGAAGAAAAAACAGCGATTATCAAAGAGTATGCCACACACGAAGGCGATACCGGTTCTCCGGAGGTTCAGATTGCCATTCTGACCAAGCGCATCAACGATTTGACCGACCACCTGAAGGTTCACAAAAAGGATCATCATTCCCGTCACGGCCTGTTCAAAATGATCGGTCAGCGCCGTAATCTGCTCAACTATCTGATGAAGGTCGACGTTGAGCGTTATCGTTCGCTGATTGCCAGACTCGGCATCCGCAAATAATCTTGTTTCCTTAAGGCAGGTGACGCAAGTTGCCTGCCTTTTAGGCTTTTTTCGCGCTTCCCGCAACTTCTCCCTCATTCCGGCGGGCGAGTGGCTTAGCAGTGAAACGAGCACCCGGCGCGGTCGGGCGTTGGTTTTATTGCTAATCCCGTGGCCTCCCGGAAAATACAAAATAACGGAGGTTCCAAAATGTTTGAAAACTATCGGGTTTTTGAAACCGAGCTTGCCGGCCGCCCGCTTGTGGTGGAAACCGGCAAAATTGCACAGCTGGCTAACGGAGCGGCGTTTGTGCGTTACGGCGATACCGTCGTGAACGTTGCTGTGACCGCCAGCGAGAAACCGCGTGAGGGTGTGGACTTTTTCCCGCTTTCCGTCGATTTTGAAGAAAAGCTTTATTCCGTCGGCAAGATTCCGGGCTCCTTCCAGCGCAGAGAGGGTCGTCCGGCCGACAAGGCGATCCTCGCTTCCCGTGTGATCGACCGCCCCATTCGCCCGCTGTTCCCAAAGAATATGCGCAACGATGTCGCTGTTGTTTGCACGGTGATGTCGGTTGATCCGGACTGTTCGCCGGAGATCACCGCCATGATCGGTACTTCGATCGCTCTTTCGATTTCGGATATTCCGTGGAACGGCCCGATCAGCGGTGTTTCCGTCGGCTATGTGGACGGCGAGTACGTGATCAATCCGAATGCGGAGCAGCGTGAAAAGAGCGAAATGGCAGTCACCGTTGCTTCCACCTCTACACGCATTGCGATGATTGAGGCCGGTGCAAAGGGCGTTTCCGACGAAGTGATGTTCAACGGCATTATGGCCGGTCACGAAGCAAATCAGAAGATCGTTTCCTTTATTGAGGATATCAAGGCAGAAATCGGAAAAGAGAAATTCACCTATCCGGCTGCGCATCCGTCGGATGAAATGATGGATGCTGTCAAGGCCTTTGCTATTGACGATATCCGCGTTGCGCTCGACACCGACGACAAAAAGATCCGCGATGCCCGCCTGAAGCCGATCTACGATGCGGTTCACGAGCGCTTTGATCCGATCTACCCGGATCAGGCCGCTCAGATTGACGAGTGCCTTTATAAAACGCAGAAGTTTGTTGTGCGCCGCTGGCTGCTCGACGATCAGAAGCGTGTGGACGGCCGCGGAATGGACGAGATTCGCCCCCTGGCCGCCGAGGTTGGTCTGCTGCCCCGTGCGCACGGCTCCGGGCCTTTTACGCGCGGTCAGACACAGGTCCTTACGGTGGCTACCCTTGGTCCGGTTGCCGATCAGCAGCTGCTGGACGGCATTGACGGAGAGGAATTCAAGCGCTACATGCACCATTACAATTTCCCGCCGTATTCTGTGGGCGAAGCCCGCGGGATTCGCAGCCCCGGCCGCCGCGAGATCGGCCACGGTGCGCTGGCGGAGCGTGCGCTGCTGCCGGTGATTCCGCCGGTGGAGGAATTCCCCTATGCGATTCGCCTTGTTTCCGAGGTCGTTTCTTCCAACGGCTCTACCTCTCAGGGTTCTGTTTGCGGCTCCACGCTGGCGTTGATGGATGCCGGTGTGCCGATCAAAGAGCCGGTTGCGGGTATCTCCTGCGGTCTGATTACCGAAGGGGAACGCTGGATGACCATGGTGGACATTCAGGGCCTGGAGGATTTCTTTGGTGATATGGACTTCAAGGTTGCCGGTACGCACACCGGCATTACCGCGATCCAGATGGATCTTAAGATCGACGGCCTTACGCCCGACATGGTGAAGGAAGCGCTTGCGAAAACGCACAAGGCGCGTAATTATATTCTGGATGAAATTATCCTTAAGGCGATCCCCGCGCCGCGCGCCGAGCTTTCCGCTTATGCGCCGAAGATGCTTTCCACCACGATCCCGGTGGACAAGATCCGCGAGGTAATCGGTACCGGCGGAAAGGTGATCCAGAAGATCTGCGCGGAATGCAACGTTAAAATCGACATTGAAGAAACGGGTTCCGTTTTTGTTTCGGCGATCAATCTGGATGATTGCCGCCGCGCAATTACCATCATTGAAACGATCGTCAACGATCCTGAGCCCGGTGCGATTTTCAAGGGCAAGGTCACGCGCATCATGGATTTCGGTGCATTTGTTGAGATCGCTCCCGGCAAGGAAGGCCTGGTTCATATTTCCCGTCTTGATGTGAAACGCACCGAGAAGGTGACCGACGTTGTCAATGTCGGAGACGAGGTACTGGTCAAGGTTCTGGAAATTGACGACAAGGGACGCCTGGATCTTTCAAGGAGCGATTCGCTGACTGCAGGGCGCGGGCGTG
>JAHZES010000116.1:0-4583 GCA_019421725.1 Clostridiales bacterium
GGCAGTAACCCGGCCCGTTATCCGTCGCATAAAGCCTAGAGCCGTCGGCCCGGTTCACCGGACCGCAGGTAGACACGCCGATCGCTTCAAACGCGCCGCAGTGCTCCCGCACAAGGGCGCCGATCCGCCCAAGCAGCGCCTTGCCCCCCTCCTCGGCATGCGTCGGGGTCTCTTTCTCGTCAAAAAGCTTTCCTTCGCCGGAAATAATCCCGTACTTGATGCTTGTTCCGCCAACGTCAAGCACAAAAGTCTGTTTCATGGTGCTCTGCATTCCTTTCCCGGACAAACCGGCTCTTACAGCACCGCCGTAAACCGGCGGGTGATCTCCAGCGGGCGGGTAATCGCGCCGCCGACAACGGCGCACCATGCGCCTGCCTCCAGCGCCTTGCGCAGCTGTTCGGGATAATGGATCCCGCCCTCGGCGATCACCGGAACGGAAAGCTCGCTGGCCGCGCGCGCAACAAACGGCAGATCCGGCAACGGAGTACCCTTGGTGTAGGACGTATAGCCCGCCATGGTGGTGCCGACGCAGTCAAATCCAATTTCGGCAGCATGCCTGGCTTCTTCAAAGCACGAGCAGTCTGCCATAAAGATCTGATCCGGATATTTGGCGCGAACCTCGGCAAAGATTTCTTCCAGCGTCCTTTTACCGGTGCGCAGCCGGTTGGTGGCGTCCATCGCGATGATGCTTACGCCGCATTCCGCCAAAGCGTCGACCTCCTTCATCGTCGGAGTGATATAAACGTCGCTGTCGTCGTAAACCTGTTTGATAATGCCGATCACCGGCAAAGAAACCGTTTTCTTGATCTCGGTAATATCCTCCACCGTGTTGGCTCGGATCCCTCCGGCTCCTCCCATGGAAGCCGCCAGAGCCATACGAGACATAATAAAAGAGCTGTGCAAAGGTTCATCCTCCAGCGCCTGACAGGAAACGATCAGCTTTCCCTTTACGGCGTCAAAAACCTTCTGCTTTTCTGTGCTTGCCATCCCAATACCATTTCCTTTCCGTAATCCGTCTCCGGCAATTTTTTGCCGAAAATATTCTCGTCAATTATTTTTTTATTGTAGCATGACGCCCCGCCGAATTCAACACTACGCGCACCGGATGCACTAAAAATTTAATTGTGTACTCGCACAAAAACAGCGTACGGCACAACGCCGCGCCGCCGCACCGATCGGACGGAGGTTGCGGCACGACACCACGGCAAGAGCGGACGATGTATGAAAAAATTGCGAATTTTTTGCCGGAATTCTGCTTCCGGCTTGATTTTTATCCGCAATCGGGTATAATGAAAAAAGTGAAAAATTTATCAGAAAAACGGAGGAAGTTTCTTATGCTGGTTTCTGCAAAAGAAATGCTGACGAAAGCAAAGGCTGGCCACTATGCAGTCGGTCAGTTCAACATCAACAATCTGGAATGGACAAAGGCCGTCCTGCTCACCGCGCAGGAGTGCAATTCTCCGGTCATTCTCGGCGTTTCCGAGGGCGCCGGAAAATACATGTGCGGGTTCAAAACCGTTGCCGCCATGGTAAAAGCGATGATCGATTCGCTGGGTATCACGGTCCCGGTAGCCCTGCACCTTGACCACGGCACCTATGAGGGTGCAAAGGCCTGCATTGAAGCCGGCTTTTCCTCCATTATGTTCGACGGCTCCCATTATCCGATCGATGAAAACATTGAAAAGACAAAAGAGCTTGTTGCAATTACCAATGAGAAGGGCATGTCCATTGAGGCCGAAGTTGGATCTATCGGCGGCGAAGAGGACGGCGTTGTCGGCATGGGTGAATGCGCCGATCCGAAGGAATGCAAAATGATTGCCGACTTGGGCGTTACCATGCTGGCCGCCGGCATCGGAAACATTCACGGCAAATATCCTGCAAATTGGCCGGGACTTCGCTTTGATGTTCTTGCCAACGTTCAGGCTCTCACCGGCTCGATGCCTCTCGTGCTGCACGGCGGCACCGGCATCCCGGACGATATGATCAAAAAGGCGATCGACTTGGGCGTTTCCAAAATCAATGTCAACACCGAATGCCAGCTCGCGTTTGCCGCTGCGACTCGCGCTTATATTGAAGCGGGCAAGGACCTGCAGGGCAAAGGCTTTGACCCCCGCAAGCTGCTTGCACCGGGCTTTGAAGCCATCAAGCAGACCGTTAAGGAAAAAATGGAGCTGTTCGGTTCCGTCAACAAAGCGTAATTTGAAGCTGCGCCGAAAAGCGCTTTGAGCTTAAACCTTAAAATACCCGCCGGAAAGAAGCAGAAAATCTTTCCGGCGGGTATTTTGTTGCATGAAAAACGTCGTTTTAGAACAGCAGCTCCGGCAGCTCGGCAAGGCTGCGAACGGCAGCCTGCGCGCCGGGAGGAAGCTCGCGGCAGCCGCCGGGAGAAAGAAAAATTCCGACACTTCCTGCACCCGCGGCAAAGCGCATATCATTCGGCGCATCTCCCACAACGGCGCACTCGCCCGGCAAAAAACCGAATTTTTTGCAAAACGTAAGAATCAGATCCGGCGCGGGCTTTGGGCGACACGTTCCGTCGTCTGTACCGAAAAACTCAAATTCCTGCCGGATCCCAAGCTTTTGCAGATGCCGAAGAGCGCTTTCCGGGCGGTCTGAGGTGGCAAGCCCCAGCACAAGGCCGCGGCCGCGCAGCTTTTGTAAAATTTTTGCCAGACCAGGGCAGGTGGGACGGACGTTCGCCGTCTCTCCACAGGCGCACCGTGTCAGAAAATCAGCAGTCTCGCCGACAAACCCGTCTTCCGTCGAAACGCCGTGCCGTGTCAGCACCGCACGTATTGCAAGCGCCACGTCCTCGTTGGTCCCCGCCACCAGAGGGCTCTCCGGCAGCGCCCGCCCTTCGGAAATGCCCACGGAGAGCAAAAGCTCCCCGCGAAAAGAAACGCTGCCTCCGCAGTGCCTTTGCAGCGCCTCGTCGATCGTCTGCTCGGCGGCGGGCATCCATAACGCCTCCAGATCCAGCAGGGTGCCGTCTTTGTCGAATAAAATGCCGCGCAGCGGCCCGGTCATGCTGTTAAACATCCAATTGCCCTTCCTTAACCGTTGCGCATCCCGCACTGCTCGCAAAAATGGCTGCCCGGCCTCAAAGGAGCACCGCAGGCACAGCAGTGACCGCTGTGTTCTTCCGCCTCGTTTTGCTGTTCGGCAGACACCTGAGGTACCTGTGAAATCGGCTGCGGAGCGTACGGCGATACCTGTTGGCCGTATGCCGCCGGCGGAGCGGTGGGAACGCCCGGCTGCGGAGCATACGGCGGCACTTGCTGACCGTATGCCATCGGCGGCGCAGCGGGAACGCCCGGCTGCGGAGCGTACGGCGGCATTTGCTGACCGTATACCATCGGCGGCACGCTTCCGTACATTGCTGCGGCGGCGCGCTTCTTTCTGGAATGGCGTATCAGCAGCACAATTACGACAATCAAAATTGCAAAGACTGCTGCAATCGCGGCTAAAATCACCCAATCCGCCGCTCCGTCGTATTTCACCGAAACAAGAAGATCGGTAAGAATTTCCTCCATTGCGCTGTCAATGCTGCTGCCCGTGTATGAGGTCAATGTAAAATTGGTCATTCTTCCTGCGACTATGGTGGTATATTGCCGTCCGTAAAGAACTCCTCCGTCGGAATTTCTGGAGAAGTCGAGCCGCAGATATTCCTGACCTCCGACCTGTTCGATCCGGTAGTCATTCATCTGAACGCCGGCACTTTTCAATTCGTCCAAATCAAGCATCTGGTCGACGATTTCGTCCAAATCCATACTGTACAGGGTCTTCATGCTGCGCGGATATCCAATATAAATATTGGCAACCGTCAATTCACAGGTAATATCACGGTCAAACGCATCAAAATAGATATCGCTGCTTTCCATGTTGTCAAGAAGCTCATCCGCATCCTGATCATAATCGATCACAAAATCATTGTTTTCCAGATTGTCTCTCGTTAAGACATACCAGTCATCTTGCGAAAAGGTGAAAGACAGGTTCGCTTCCTCAATCGTGTAATTGTTCCGGGGTTCGCCCTGCGCCAGAGCCGTTGTTCCGGCAAAGCACAGGCACAGAACCGCACACGCCGCCGCAATCAGTTTTTTCATTTTGATAACCGTTCCTTTCCTCATGCCGCATGGTGCGCTGCGGAATCCTGCTGCCAAACGTTAAACCGTCAGAAAATCGACCGTAAGCCGGAAGGTCTGCCGTTCGCCGGGTTCAATAAACTTGAGCTTTCCTTCGCAGCGGAGAACGTCGCGCCCGTCCGGCGTGCAGTTGCCCGGCTCCAGCCCGAGCACATAAGCGCGCCGGCCCATCTGCTTCCACTGTGTAAAGCAGCAGAACGGGTCTGTCGGAAACGAGATTTTAACGCCGACGCCTGCCTTGCGGTTGATCAACTGGGCAAAACCGGTTTCTCCCTCAAAGCTATGGTAGTAGCACTGCTCCACAAAATTCGCCTGCGGCTTGAGCATCCGCTGCCAGGAATCAATATCCTCTGCGGCACGGCTGTCCCGCGGAGCAACCGTGTTCGAAGGGATCGTCAGTTCTGCATTTTCATCCAGCAGCGGGTAACCCATATTCATGTG
>JAHZES010000116.1:4593-6743 GCA_019421725.1 Clostridiales bacterium
TTCTCTACCCTTTATTCATGTGATAAAGCATCATCAACGGCTCCCGGTTATCGCCCTGATTCTCGACCGTATCGGTCAAAATCATTCTGTTTTCACCAATGGGGCAGGCGATCTTCCGGTTAAGCACCAGTTTTTCGCCAAAAACGGACGTCTGCCGAACCGTTGCATACAGGCAAAGCTCCCGGTCATCCTCGGTATAATAAACGTGATCGGCGGGCGTATTGGCAATGCGCCCGTGCAGCGGTACCTCCTCGCCTCCGTCACTGCAGGGGTTTCCCGCCGCGGTCAACCCGCAGGTCGTCAAGAATCCGCCCGTAAAGGAGCGCAGAAAATTCAGTCCCCGGTCGTCATAATAGGACGGCGCAACATAACTGACCGGCGAGAACCAGCTCAAATTTACGCCGTTGAGCGACGCGCGGGAAATATCCGCGCAGCGGTCGGCCGAAACCGTCAGCTCCAGCCCCGAACCGTTGCGGATCTGAAACAGACGCATCCCGTCGCCTTTGCCGCCGACAAGCCTGTGTTCTTCTACCCCATAGATCTGTGAGCTCATTCCTACATATGGATTGTTCATTTTGCAGCGCTTCCTTTCAATTTCTGATTCCAGTATTCGCTCATGGAAAAACCGGGACGTCCGGTCAATTCTTCTCCCAAAAACGCAGGGGGAACGAACGCCTGCGCCTCACTCACCGAAGAAAACTCCACCTCTGCGTACCAGTAGCTTCCCTGTTCCACACAGTTGCATTCCAGCACATGGCCGTCCGGCAGCCTGTAGGTACGCTGCTCCTTTTCCACCGGCTCAGTCGGCAGCAGCGTGCAAAGGGCATCAAATTTCGACCGGCTGATCTCCTGCTCTACTTCGGTTCGGACAAGGCCGCCCTTTCCCTTAATGCAGATGCGGCAGGAGACGGCGCCCTCCGGCGTTTCCCTGCTGCGGATGCGTACCACCGGCGCTGTGGAAAGATATCCCTGCTTCAGCAGACTGCGCGAAAGCTCCGGCAAATCCGGAAAACCGGAGATCGCAAATTTGCGTTCCACCTCCAGCGGGGGAGACGGACTCTTTTCCGGCGCAAAGCGTCCTGCCGGGCTGTGCGTGTAAAACGGGGCTTCCTTATCAAAAAAGGCTTCCCGTCGGGCAGAATCCAAAAACGCCCTGCGCTCCTGCTCCGACGCGAACAGTCGGTCGTTTTTCATCATTGCGATCACGTTTCGTGAGCCGCGTTCCTCCTCCTCGCAAAAGGGAAAATGCAGCGCGTCGGCCACGAACCGGGCCGACCGTCCAAACAGCCGCTGCATCCGCTCCAGTGCATTCCACTGCTCTGCGGCATCCGTTCGGCAGCCGGCTGCAAGCAGCTCTGCGGCGTCCGCTTCCGGCAGCAGCTTTGGCAGCAGCTTACCGCATTTGCCTGCCGAGCAGGAAAAGCCGGTCAGGATCCCCGCTTTCCATTCCAGCATCAAGATCAGCATCGGGCGAACCGCGCTGTTCAGCATTTCATAGGCATAAAGCAGCTCTCCCCGCCAAAGGCCCTTTGCCACATACGGCGAAACCCAGTAAAACTCGTTGCAGCAGGCGGCAAAACGCCGTTCGTCCGGTTTTTGGATCCAATACTCGCGGTCCGTCGGCGTCGGGAGCTCGGGAAGCGTACCGTCCTTATCGAGCAGCAGCAGCGTCTGTCCGCCGGCGCTAAAGCTTTGCGCGGCCTTTTCGACCGCCAGCAGCGTCAGATCAATGCGAACGCCGTCGGCAAACTGCATCAGGAACGCATACCGACCATCCTCTCCCTCCCCGGGAAAAAGCGCGGAATCATCCGGCTCCTGCGCCACGGCAAGCGTGCCGAATATCTGTTCCCAGTGCGCAAGCTTATAAAGCGGCGCAAGCTCCGAAACAGAAAAAACCACGTCGTAATCCTGCAGCGCATCCCTCTGCGCGGCCGGGTTTGCCCGTGAGCCGTTCAGCCACGCTGCGCGGATCCGATCGTCCTGCTGCGCGGCCTGGCGGATCAACGCCAGCATCTCAGACTCTGTTCGCACCTTCAGCCCTCCTTTCATCTGTTATGCGCATGCAGGCTTTTCCCTTCCTGCAATTTGCAAGCAGGCGACGGAATATTTCCGAATTCCGCCGCCCGCGATTTGATTTTGCTGTAAAAAAG
>JAHZES010000117.1 GCA_019421725.1 Clostridiales bacterium
CCACCCAAGCCAGCGGGCTTGCAAAGCCGACCACCGAAAACCCGAACCGCGGCACCAGTACAAAGCCGGCCACCGCGCGCGCCACCATTTCGCACACGCCCGCCAGCACCGCCAGCTTGCTGAACCCGAGCCCCTGCACCATAAAACGAATAATATTGACGAGGGCAAGCGGAAAATAAAAGAACGCATTGTAAAGCAGGACCTGGTACGCCATTTCATAAAGCTGCGGGGCCGCGTCCGCCACAAAAAGCTGCGGCAGGTACCGCCCGAACGGCCAAATGACCGCCAGCGCGACCACCGAATAGCCCGCGCCGAGCAAAACGGCGCTCCTCAGCCCCTGATGCACCCGGTCCAGCCTGCGGGCGCCGACGTTCTGCCCGCCATAGGTCGCCATGGTGGAACCGAGCGCGTCAAATGGGCACACGAAAAACTGGCTGATCTTCGACGCCGTTGCCACCGCCGCCACCGCCATGGAGCCAAGCGTATTGACCGAGGTCTGCAAAACAACGCTGCCGATCGCGGTAATGGAATACTGCAGACCCATCGGCAGACCCATGCCGCAGAGCAGCCGCATGGTTGCGCGGTCCGGCCGCAGCTCCTGCCTGCTCAGATGCAGCACCGGCATCCTGACCAGAATAAAGACCAGACACGCCACGCCGGAAAGCAGCTGCGAAAGCACCGTCGCCCACGCCGCGCCCGCAACGCCCCAGCCGAACTGCAGAATAAACAGCAGGTCAAGCCCGATGTTGAGCAGCGCCGCGCCCGTCAGGATCAACACCGGAGACCTGCTGTCTCCCAGGGAGCGGATAAAGCCCGCCAGCAGATTGTAAAACACCGTCGCCGGGATCCCGAGAAAGATGGCGAGAATGTACTGATAAGCGCCCTCAAAAATATTTTCCGGCGTCTGCATCAGGCGCAAAATCGGCCGGCAAAGCAACGCGACCGCCGCCGTTACCACAACCGAAAACGCCGCTGAAAGCCAGATGGCGTTGGCCGCATACCTGCGCAGCGCCCGCTCATCGCCCGCGCCGAACTGCTGCGCCACCGGAATGACGAACCCGGTGCAAAGGCCGATGCAGAACCCGACGATCAGAAAGTTGATGGAGCCCGTCGCCCCAACGGCGGCAAGCGCATCCTCGCCCAGCGTTTGGCCTACGATCATTGTGTCGGCCATGTTGTACAGCTGCTGGAACAGCAGCCCGAACACCAACGGAACCGCAAAACCGAGGATCAGCTTCATCGGGCTGCCCTTGGTCATGTCGCGTGTCACTGTTTTTGCGGTCATATTTTTCTTTCCTGCCCCTGATAGTTTTTTTGGGGAATTTCCCCCTGCAGAAGCCTACGACTCCAATCCCCTGTGTGCATTGTAAAGAAAAACGCGGCACAAGTCAATGCACAAAATCATCCGTGAATCGGCCGCCGCGCTCCTGTTTTCTGTATTGTTTTATAGTTTAGATTCTCTGCGGAATAAAGGTAACGTTCAGCAGCGACCAGTTTTGCGCAAAGGGCCGCATCAAATTCCAGTAACCGAGACCGAGAAGCCCGTTTTGCGACGCGACCCTCAGCTTGGCCTGCACGCTGCGCACATCCTCAAACCAGACCACATGCTCGCTGCCCGCGCTGCGGTAAGTAAAAAACGGAGACTGGGCCGTTTCGTCGTACTGCACGGGAACTCCGTGCCTCCCCGCCAGAACAATGGCGTACTGGTTGCCTATGGTAACTGCGCGGGTGATCCCCTTTTGAAACGGCAGCGTCCAGTCATACCCGTAATTCGGAACGCCCAACAGAATTTTTTCGGTCGGAATTTCCGTTTTGGCATAACGAACCACGCGCTCCACTTGATCGACCGGCGCGACCGCCATCGGCGGCCCGTAGGTATAGCCCCATTCATAGGTCATTAGCAGCACCGTGTCCGCCGCTGCGCCGATCGCCGCGTAATCGTGCGCTTCATACAGCAGGCCGCTTTGCTCTGCGGACGTTTTGGGCGCAAGATCGACATGGACGAAAAAGCCGTTTTCGTGCATTACACGGGCGGCATTCTGAATAAACGCCAAAAAGTCGTCTGCATTCTCGGGGCGGACGTATTCAAAGTCGATATCCATCCCGCGGTAGCCCTTTTGATGCATGACCTGCACCAGCTCGTCAAGCACCCTATTTTGCAGCCCGGGTTCCGAAAACAGCCGGCCGGCGCGCTCGGAGCTGAAGTTTCCCGTTTCGGTAATGGAGGAAAGCAGCAGCACGGGGGCAACGCCGAACAGCTCTGCCAGCCGGATCAGCGGTTCGTCGTCCGGCGGGATCAGCTCGCCGGAATCGGTAAAGCCATAGCCGAAAATCGTCAGCGTACTTAAAAACGGCAGCTCCCTGCGCAAAAGCGTGCGCGAAATATTCGGGTAGGCGTAACCGTTTATCCGCGCGGGCCGCTGCGGTTCCTCGGTAAAGCGGACCGTCAGCACGCGGCCGGGCAAAAGCTCCGGCTCCGCCGTCAGCCACGGGTTGTTCCGCAGCAGCGCAGACGGCGTTGTAGCAAACCTTTGCGCAATGGAAAACAGCGAATCACCGGGACGGACGGTATAAACCTGCGCCGGCTGTAAAATCAGCAGCGCCTGGCCGGGCGTCAGCTGCCCCGGCCGCTCCAGACCGTTATCCGCAATCAGCCTTTGCGGTGAAATTCCATATTGCCGCGCAATGGCTGCCACCGTATCTCCGCTTTGCACCACCAGAATCGTCACACCGGCTCACTCTCCTTGAAAAAACTGTTTTTCCATTGTTATGCGCCGCAAAGCAGAAAAATTTTCCCGCGCTGCAGCACAAAGCCCGTTTCATGCGTTTTAAATATTTTTTCTTGACTTAAAGTGTACTCTATGCCTTATAATAAAAAAACAGTGTGGTTTGAAACCCGCACTCCCGGAAGAAAAGGAGGTACTGTCATGACAAAATCCAAAGTTTTTTTCACCAGAGAGATCACACCGTCTGCCGTTGTAGGGCTGTACTGCGCGCTCGGAATCGAGCTGCCCGGCAAGGTAGCCGTCAAGCTGCACTCCGGCGAACCCGGAAACCAGAACTTTATTCATCCGGATTTCTGGAAGCCCGCGATCGACCTTGTTGGCGGAACGATGGTAGAATGCAACACCGCTTATGACGGAGGCCGCAATACAACCGAAAAGCACCTCAAAACCATGCAGCAGCACGGGTGGAGCGATTCCTTTCCGGTGGATATTTTGGACGCGGAGGGAGAGGTTGCTCTGCCTGTTCACGGCGGAAAACATCTGACCGTTAACTACGTCGGCGACCACATGGCCAATTATGATTCCATGCTGGTGCTTTCACATTTTAAAGGACACCCGATGGGCGGATTCGGCGGAGCGCTGAAAAACATTTCCATTGGCCTTGCCTCATCACACGGCAAAGCCGTAATTCACGGCGCCGGCGACCCCGAAAAATTCTGGGACGCCGACCACGATTCCTTTCTGGAATCCATGGCGGAAGCGGCGCAGACGATTCTGGAATTTTTCCGCGGAAAAATGGCGTTTATCAATGTCATGTGCAACATGTCGGTGGATTGCGACTGCTGCGCCGTTGCCGCCGACCCCAAAATTTCGGACATCGGGATCCTTGCCTCGCTGGATCCTGTCGCTCTTGACCAGGCCTGTGTCGATCTTGTCTATGCATCCGACGACCCCGGAAAGGACGATTTGATCGAACGGATGGAATCCCGCCACGGCATTCTCACGGTGGAGGCTGCCGCCGGGCTCGGGCTTGGCAGCAGAGAATATGAACTGATTTTGCAGGAATAACCGAAAACAGCCCGCCGCAGCGTGCTCTTCCAAAAAACAGAACGATGAAAACGCCCCTGCCACAGAGCCGTGCAATTCGCACAGGCCCGGACAGGGGCGCTTTTGTTAAATTAAAACGGCCGTTTAAACCTCTTTACTGTACCCTGTAATTTCTTCGGTGCCTCCGTTCTTTCCTGTTACGGTCGCCACTACCCGGACGCGGAACGTTCCGCCGCTTGCCGCGACTTTGCGGGAGAAATGGCAGTAATCATCAGTATACAGCTGTGTCCAGCTTTCAACCTCGCTCCACCACCAAAGCGTCTTCTTTTCTAAGTACACATGCATCAATACGGTCTTAATCTCTCCGTAATGCCCGGAGAGCGTCGCGCTGCACGTTGCCGTACCGTTGTTGATCGAAAGCCCGACGGTCAGCGAGTTGGTATACAGATAGAGAGGGGCGATCTCGCCGGCCCGTCCGTCCATTTCCTGCGAAGCCGCAGGAGCCTCCGGCACGGTCTCTTCGGCGTACGCCGCCATCGGCAGACCAGCGACCAGCATGACACAACAGAGAAGTGCGCTCAAAATTCTTTTGACCATCATTTTTATCATCCTCCTGTTTGTTTTGGTGCTTTTGAAACACCACACTGATTATAACGAATCACAGGAGCGAAATATGACGCATTTTGTCGCCGTTTTCAAATTTTATAAATTACTCTGTGGTCACGGGCTGCCAATGGATTCCGCGATCCTCCGCATTTCTTCCTGCGGAATATTGGCCTGCATAATAAATGTATTCTGTGAATCCTTCCACACGAGGGTATTCCGGGAATCCTTTTGAATAAACAGTCCGGTCCGGTCCCCAACAGGGATCTGCTCCGTTCTTGCGCCCTCCGTATCCAAATAATGAACCGCGCTTTCCTGCGTACTCTGCTCAATTGAAAAGTAGGCGCCGGATGCATTTTGATACACGGTGTAAAGCCCGTCCTCCGAAGGGATCTGCCGAATCTCCTCAAAACCGTCCGGTATCCAGGAGGGCTCCCTGCATTGCAGGCTCTGGCTTTTGTCCACCGGAAAAACAAGCGTGGAAAACGTCTCATACGCCGTTAGCAGAAAAGACGGGTCCGCCACCGCCTTTACACCGAAAACGCCAAAGGTCAGCCCCAGGCAGACCAGTAAAAAACAGGCGGCACGCCGGCCGAGGCCGCGCAGAAACGGAATCGGTTCTTCCTGCTGCTTCCGGTTCAGGATCATCCGGTTCATTCGTCGCTCAAATTCTGCCGAAAACGTCACCGCCCGCAGCTGTGCTTCGCTCGGAAGCCCGGCGAGCCGCTCTGTTTCATAAAGCTCCAAAGCACTTTTCAGGTAAAATCCTTCTCTTTGATTCTTTTTCAACGTTCCAACCCCATTTCTTTGGAATGCCCGGCAATTTTGCACCGCGAATCCCTTTTTCGGAAATCAATTGTCTTCCAATAATATAAACGATTTAGGAACGCCATTTGTGACGCGAAATGTCGAATTTTCCGCAAAAAAATAAAAAAATTTTTTCACGGTATATTTACCTGATTCTACTTTCTTCTTCGGAGAACGGTTTTACGGCAATACGCTCCAGCAGATATCGCCGATCAGCCGGTCGGCAACCTCAAGGCAAAGGCCGGCGGACTCCCCCACCTGGCTGCGAAATTCCTCCGCACCGCCTGTCACCGCATCGGACACGGTCTTGATAAACAAACAGGGCACGCCGCACCGATTGCAGGTCAGCGCGATGCCCGCCGCCTCCATCTCACAGATATCGGCGTCAAACGCCGCATGCAGCCGCTGCTTCTGCTCTGCGCCGTCGACAAACTTATCCCCGGAAGCGCAGGTCACCGGCTTCAGCGACGGGCAAAGCTCAACTGCTCTCCTTACCAGCTCCGGCGTTGCGGGAATGTAGACGCTTGGATAATTCATATAACGGCCGACCTCGCAATGGTCCAGCGCGGAGGTATCAAAATCATAGTGAACGATCCTCTCAACAATACAGGTTTTGGCCAAATGCATTTCGTCCGTCAGGCCGCCAACCACGCCGAAATTGACCACAAGCTCCACGTTGAATTGGGTGATCAGAAACTGCGTCCCTGCAGCAGCGGCAATTTCGCCGGCTCCGCAGTCCAATACAAACAGATTGTAGCGGTCTGTTCTGTATTTTTTCACCCGATAGCCCGGGAACGACAGCTCCTCCAGCTGCGTGCCGTATCTGTTCAAAACGGCTTGAATTTCCACCGCAACAACCATACCGATATTTTTCATACCTGTCACGTTCCTTTCCCATTCATCAGTTTTTATTCTGCTTTGCTGCAGGCCGCGCTTTGTGCCGTTCGTTCAGCCTCGGCTGCCTTCTGCTATTGAAGGGCGCATTCAGTCGAACGAAAGACCGTACGGCCAGCCCGAAAGGCTGCCGATATTATAGATCTGCCGATACCCCAGCCCGGCGAGCGTTTCTGCGGCCAGTTCTGCGCGCGCACCGGTTTTGCAATACAGAAAAACGGGGGTTTCCTTATCGGGAATCAGCTCCGACGCCGTTTGTTCTGAAATAGAGTCCACCGGAAAAAGAACTGCACCGTCCGCATGTCCAGTAATGTATTCCTCTTCCTCCCGCACATCCAGCAGCAGCCAGTTTTTCAGTCGGCTCATCAGCTCCTTCGCCTCGCGGAAGGTCACTTTTCTGCAAATTGATTCCATTATATTCCCTCTGAATCTGTGCTTTTTCATTTTCGCTTTGCAGCTTTTCTCAATTCTGCCGGAATTCGAATAAAACAAAGGCTCCCGCCGCTGCGGAAGCCTTTGAAAAGCATTCGATTCTGACGATCAGCGCTTGGAGAACTGCGGAGCGCGACGGGCGGCTTTGAGGCCGTACTTCACGAAACCGAAGCTCGATTTTGCTTGATTTTACG
>JAHZES010000118.1:0-5019 GCA_019421725.1 Clostridiales bacterium
CGACGATCTGATTGATTGGATTGTAGCCTTTTTCCCGCAAAGCATCATAAACCGCCGTCAGAATTCTGCGAATTTCCGCCTGCCGTTCATTTCCAAGGGAAAAAGTCATGGTCTTATCAAGCATGGACTCACCTCCGTTGAGTTTAGTATACAACAAATCCTTCGGGATTACAAGTAAAGAGTCTATGAAAAGTCAAAGTGGGATTCAGACGACTCCCCTTTCATTAAAGAGCAACTCAACGAATTTCAATTCCCAGGCGAAACTTCAGGTTGCTGAGGATTTTCTTGATATATCGGTTCGCGTCCTCCGGGGTGATTGCCTTTTCGCCCGGAACGAAGGAAATCTGGAACGCCATACTCTTCTTCCCTGCACCGATTTGCTCACTGCGGTAAACATCAAACAAATTGACGCTGCCAACCTGAGGACAAGCCTTTTTGATTTCTTTTTCGATCGTGCCGCATTCCATCGCCTCATCGACAATCAAAGCCAGATCACGCAGGACAACCGGATGTTCCGAAATCGGCTGGTAGCGGAAATTAGGATCGACGTGTTTGATCAGCGCCTGATAATTCAGCTCGGCCAGAAAGATTTTATGATTGCTTTTGCTGTCCTTTGGAAGTTTCAGCTCCGCCGTTACCGAATTGGACAGCTTGCCGAAAACACCGATTTTTTCTCCTTCACAAATCAGATAAGCCGAAACTCCGGGATGCAGATACGGGACATCCTGCGCACGCGCGTAATCGAAGTGCAGACCAAACGCCTCGCCCAGCGCTTCGACTGCGCCTTTCACAGTAAAAAAGCTTTCCTCGTCACCGAAAACAGCAAATCCAAGGTGAAGAATTTCCTCCGGCAATTCGGTGACCGGCAGCGCTTTTGGCGCATAAACATTCGAAAGCTCAAAAATACGACCGGTGTTGTTTCCTCTCTTCAGGTTTTCCACAACGGTGTTCAGCATGGACGGCACCAGCAACGGGCGCATAATCGTCAGGTTGGACGTAATCGGATTCAACAGACGAATGACCGTGCGTTCCGGGGCATCCTCCGCAAGATGAAGCGCATCCAGATCAGCATCTGCATAAAACGCCAATGTCGAAACCTCATAAAAGCCCTGGCTGCACATGGTACGCTTTACTTTTTCGCGATTTTTCTGGTCTGCGTTCAATCCTCCGCTGGTAACCGTTGCATTTTTCAGGAAGGTCGGTACAATTTTATCATATCCGTATTCGCGGATCACTTCTTCGGCCAAGTCCGGCTCGCCGATTTCAATATCCTCGCGGTAGCGCGGAGCCGTTACCTCCAGCACATCTCCATTGCGCTGAACGGTAAAGTTCAGACGGCTCAAAATATCCAGAATCGCTTCTGCGGGAACGTCAATACCAAGGATCCGGTTGATCCCGCTGATCGTAGCCGTAAAGCGTTTTCCTTCCCGCGGCGCGCCTGCGCTGACATCAAATGCGCTGGCAGTAATTTCACCGCAGCCAAACTCCTGAATCAGATGAAGTGCACGCGCCATACCAAGCTCTGTAGTATATTCCGAAATACCCTTTTCATAGTGACTGGATGCGTCCGTATTCTGCCCAAGTCCGCGCGCCGTTTTACGGATATTATCACGGGCAAATTTTGCCGATTCAAACAGCATTTGCGTCGTATTCTCGGTGATTTCACTGTTTTGACCGCCCATCACACCCGCCAGTGCAACAGGCTTGCTTCCGTCGCAGATCACCAGATTGTTTTCACCCAGGGTGAATTCCTTGCCGTCCAGCGTCACAATTTTTTCGCCGTTTTCGGCGCGGCGGACAACGATCCGATTGCTTTCAAGCGTGCTCATATCAAATGCGTGCATCGGCTGACCGATTTCCAGCATAACATAGTTCGTAATATCTACAACATTACTGATGCTGCGTAGGCCGCACAGAGCCAGCCGGCGCCTCATCCAGCGCGGCGACGGTCCAAACTGAATATTGCGCACTGCATGCCCGAGATAACGCGGGCAAAGATCCGGCGCTTCGACCGAAATGCTGAAGCCATCGTAAACAGCGTCCGACTGTGTATAATCGATTGCCGGCATCTTCAGCGGTTTGCCCAAAACGGCTGCTACCTCGCGCGCAATACCGAGCATTGACTGGCAATCTGCGCGGTTTGCCGTTACGGAGATATCAAAAATAGTCTCATTCAAGCCGACCACGTCGCGGACATCCGTTCCCGGAACGGTATCCTCCGGCAGAATCAGAATTCCGTACACTTCGGCTCCATCATACAAATCGTCGTTGAGCCCAAGCTCTTCGCCCGAGCAAAGCATTCCGTCCGATTCGACTCCCATCAGTTTTTTCTTTCTGATCTTGATACCGCCGGGAAGCGTGGATTGATCCAACGCTGCGGGCACATGCGCGCCGACAAAAATATTATCCGCACCGGTGCTTATTTGAATCTCCTTGCCGTATTCTCCGCAGTCCAGTTTGCAAACGGTAAGATGAGTTCCTTCCTGTTTGACCGCCTCGGTCACAACGCCAACAACAACACGGTCGATCTCTGCGCCAAGATCAATCAGCTCTTCCACCTCAAACCCGCAGGAAAACAGCTTTTGTTCCAGCTCCTGCGGAGAAACATCTATATCTACATAATCCTTCAGCCAGCTGAAAGGTACTTTCATCGTTTTCGCCTCCCTTAATCTTTGAACTGCTTGAGAAAACGCAGATCATTTTCAAACAGCAGTCCCATATTATTAATACCGTATTTCAGCATTGCAATGCGTTCTACGCCGATGCCGAACGCAATTCCGGAATATACGCTGGGATCAATTCCGCAGTTTTCTAAAACCTTGTGATGCACCACACCGCCGCCGAGAACTTCGATCCAGCCGGTGTGTTTGCAGAGCGGGCAGCCCTTTCCGCCGCATTCAAAGCAGCTGACGTCTACTTCCACACTCGGCTCCGTAAACGGAAAATAGCTCGGTCTCAAACGTGTCTTCACATTGCCCGAAAAAATCGTCTGAACAAACCGATCCAACATTCCCTGCAGGTCGCATAGGGTAATTCCCTTGTCGACCACAAGGCCTTCCATCTGGTGAAACATCGGCGAATGGGTAGCGTCGCTGTCCGAACGAAAAACACGGCCCGGAACCAACACTTTGATTGGCGGTTTCTCCCGATCCATAACGCGGATCTGCCCCGGACTGGTATGTGTGCGCAGGACAATGTCCTCTGCGACATAAAACGTATCCTGCATATCGCGTGCCGGATGATTTTTCGCCACATTCAGACGAGTAAAATTATGGTCGTCGTCTTCGATCTCCGGACCTTCAAAAATTTCAAAGCCCATTCCCGCAAAAACGTCGATCATTTGATTCTTTGTAATGGTAATGGGGTGCAGCGCACCGGCAGGGCGGCGCACCGCCGGCATTGTAATATCCACCTGCTCGCTTTTGTTGGCATTTTCCAGCTCTATCTGTTCAATTTCGGCGCGAAGGCGCTGATAGCTTTCCTCCACTTTTGCTTTGAACTGGTTGATCGCCTTTCCGGCAGCCGGACGGGATTCCGGCGGAACATCGCGCAAACCTTTCATCAAATTTGCTACGCTTCCGTTTTTGCTTAAATACTTCTGCCAAAAGGCAGCCAGCCCCTCTTTTGAGCGCACTGCACTGATGGCCTCTTCCATTTGCTCCTGAAGAGCTTTCATTCGATCTTCCATAGTACACCTCGTTTTCTAAATAAAAAACGCCTTCATCCCAAAGGGACGAAGACGAAATCTCCGCGGTACCACCCGTTTTTTTGCCTGAGCAAACACTCCTGCGGCGGTTAACGACGCCGACCCGTTGCAGCCTACTTCACTTCAGCTGCACCGCTCAAAAGGGAACTTCACGCCTTCCGCTTCGATAAAACCGCTTTCAGCCTGGTCGGTCTTTCTCTGAAATCGAGCAATGGAAGGGCTACTTCCTTTGTCACAGCGTTATTTGATATGGCTATAGTTTAACAAATATTCCTGCAAAATGCAAGGCTTTTTTTGAAGATTACGAAGCGTTTGTGTAAGCGATGCAACGGCGTGCGGCAAATCATTTGTGTCACCTGCATTCAAAAAGAAAATTGACCGGTAAAATCTATTGACTTCATAAAGAAATATGATAGAATAATATTGTTATGTATAGATGTGGATCACTTCTATCATGCAAATATATGGCCTAACGGATTCTTCCGCAAAACGCTCATCGGACAGGGCTGGCCACTGCCGCAGGCGGCGAAAGCGCCGCGTTATTGATCGAGTTAGAAGCTCAATTTTATAAGTTGGTTACTTTATAACCAGTGCGGATGCACACCACTTGTGAAACGTTCAATAAGAGTAGTAAAAGTATATTTGCTAAATAGACTCTGAATAAACGGATCGGTCATATACTATGCAGACGTGGCCCGGCAGAAACTGCCCGGCCGCCTACACATAATATATTTCGCATGTTCGCAGGCAGTGGTTTGTTCCGCTGCCTGTTTTTTATTTTTTGATTGGGAGAAATGAACATGGATTTGAATGCTCAAAAGCGCGCGCCGATCTACACGGCACTGGAGCGGTTCCGTAAACAACGTGTGGTTCCGTTCGATGTTCCCGGGCACAAGCGCGGACGCGGAAACCCCGAGCTGGTCGAACTGCTCGGCGAACGCTGCGTTGGAATCGATGTAAATTCCATGAAACCGCTGGACAACCTCTGTCACCCGGTTTCTGTAATCAAAGAGGCGGAAGAGCTTGCCGCCGATGCGTTCGGTGCATCGCATTCGTTTTTTATGGTCGGCGGCACCACCTCTGCCGTACAGGCCATGATCCTTTCTGCATGCAAAGCAGGCGACAAGATCATTCTGCCGCGCAACGTACACAAAAGCGCCATTAATGCGCTCGTTCTCTGCGGCGCCGTCCCGGTGTATATCGACCCGAAGGTCGACCGGAAGCTTGGAATACCGCTCGGCATGGAGATCGACGATGTGCGCGCCGCCATGGCTGCGAATCCGGACGCCGCGGCTCTCCTGATCAACAATCCC
>JAHZES010000118.1:5029-6546 GCA_019421725.1 Clostridiales bacterium
CGGCATCTGTTCTGATCTTAAATCGCTGGTGGCGCTGGCACACGAGCACGGAATGCTTGCGCTGGTGGATGAAGCGCACGGCACCCATCTCTATTTTGGGCCGGGTCTTCCCTGTTCCGCCATGGCAGCCGGAGCGGATATGGCGGCCGTCTCCATGCACAAGTCCGGCGGAAGCCTGACGCAAAGCTCTCTGCTGCTGCTCGGCCATGCAATGAACCCGCAGCATATTGCTCAGATTATTAACCTGACGCAAACGACCAGCGCTTCCTATCTGCTGATGGCAAGTCTGGACATTTCCCGCAGGAACCTTGCGCTGCGCGGTGCGGAGTCCTTTGCAAAGGTTGCGGGGATGGCACAGTATGCCCGGGACGAGATCAATGATATCGGCGGATATTACGCTTACGGCGCAGAGCTGAAAAACGGCGGCAGCATCTTTGACTTTGACGTAACCAAGCTTGCCGTTTACACAAGAGGAATCGGCCTGACCGGAATTGAAGTTTATGACCTGCTGCGGGACGAATATGATATCCAGATCGAATTCGGCGATATCAGCAACATGTTGGCTTACATTTCGATCGGCGACCGGATTCAGGATATCGAGCGGTTGGTGGGAGCCTTGGCTGACATTAAACGGTTATATTCTAAACCGGCAACCAGTCTGTTCACCTCGGAATACATTTCTCCCACCGTGGCAGCCACGCCACAGCGCGCTTTTTACGCCGAAAAGGAAACGCTGCCGATTCGTTCGACCGCAGGACGTGTTTGCGGAGAATTTGTTATGTGCTACCCGCCCGGGATTCCCATTCTGGCTCCTGGCGAAGTAATTACCGAAGAGATCATCGAATATATTCTGTTTGCACAGGAAAAGGGCTGCTCCATGCAAGGGCCGGAAAGCCCCGACATTTCCACATTGAACGTACTGAAGGAGGGAACCTACTGAAATGGATTTCTGGTTCAGTGAAATGCACACCGAAAACGTAAAAATGTCGATTCGGGTGGAAAAACAGCTGTTCAGCGCACAAAGCGATTTTCAGCGTATTGACGTTTTCGATTCTCCGGAGTTTGGACGTTTTCTCACCTCTGACGGCAGCGTTATTTTTTCGGAAAAAGACGAATTTACCTATGACGAAATGATCGTCCATGTACCGATGGCAGTGCATCCCTGTGTTCACCGTGTTCTGGTGATCGGCGGCGGAGACGGCGGCGTTGCCCGGGAGCTTTCACATTACGAGGAGATTGAATCGATCGATGTTGTGGAGCCGGACAAGCTTTTCGTTGACGTTTGCCGCACATTTTTCCCCGACAACGCCTGCGGTCTGGATGACTCCCGTGTCAAAATATATTATGAGGACGGCCTGCGCTTTCTGCGCAGCAAAAAAGATACTTATGACCTGATCATCAATGATTGCACCGACCCGTTGGGACATGCAGCAGGGCTGTTCACCAAGGAATTCTACGGCAGCTGCTTTCAGGCCCTGCATGTCGACGGCATTATGGTCTATCAACACGGCAGCCCG
>JAHZES010000119.1 GCA_019421725.1 Clostridiales bacterium
CACAGGCTTTGATCTCCCTGCAAATTTTCAGAACAGTGTCAAAATCAAGACCTGTTTTTGCCTCGCCCGCAAGCGCCTCGCCGCTTAGCTTGAGCAAAACGCGTTTATATTTTGGCTCCATGAAAAAACACCTCTCCGGTTTTGTTTCTTCCATTTTACAATACTCAAACGCTTCTGTAAAGAGCGTTTTGGAACAAAACACTCCCGCCGGGCAAAATCGCCGAGCGGGAGTGCATACTTCGACAAATGAATTATTTGGAACCGTCCTTGAAAAACTTGAGCAGCTGCTCAAACTCCTCATCGTCAATATCATCATTTTTAGACGGCGCCGCAGGCTGACTCTGCGCAGGCGCCGCAGCTGCCGTTCCCTGCGCTGCGGGCGCGGAAGCCGATTCCTTTCCCGCCGCTTCTGCGCCGACGGCGGAAGAAACTCCGTCGCCCTCCGGTTCGCCGTTGTTCGTATCAAAACCGGTTGCGATGACCGTGACCATCATTTCATCCTGCATATTTTCGTCAAACGCAACACCCCAGATAATATTTGCGCCATCATGAGCCGCTTCCGCAATCATGGTGGAAGCCTGCTCCACTTCATCCAGACCGATATCCGGCGAGGAAGTCACGTTGATAATAACGCCGTGCGCTCCGGAAATGGATGTTTCCAGCAGCGGACTGGAGATTGCCATATTAGCGGCATGGATCGCCTTATCCTTGCCGGAAGCACGTCCCACGCCCATGTGGGCATAGCCCGCGTCCTTCATGACCGATTTCACATCGGCAAAGTCCAGGTTTACAAAGCCCGGCACCAGAATCAGATCCGAAATGCTCTGAACACCCTGACGAAGAACATCGTCCGCAATAGCAAATGCGTTCTGCAGCGTAATGCGTTCCTCGCTGGCATATTTCAGCCGCTCGTTCGGGATCACCACCAACGAATCGACATGCTCACGCAGCGCGGCGATGCCTTCTTCGGCCTGCACCATACGCTTTTTGCCCTCAAATGCAAACGGCTTGGTCACAATACCGACCGTCAGAATCCCCATTTCTTTAGCGATCTGCGCAATGATCGGCGCTGCTCCCGTACCGGTTCCTCCGCCCATACCTGCCGTAATGAAGACCATTTCGCTGCCCTTAAGCGCGGCCGTGATCTCGTCGCGGCTCTCATCCGCCGATTTTCTTCCCACCTCGGGCATCGATCCGGCGCCCTGTCCGTGAGTAATTTTTTCACCGATCACAATTTTATGTGTGGCGCGCGAACGGTTGATCGCCTGCTTATCGGTATTCACCGTAATAAATTCAACACTTTGAATTTCGTTCTGAACCATGCGGTTTACCGCGTTTCCGCCGCCGCCGCCGACACCGATCACCTTAATCTGTACAACCTGTTCCTGTTCATTATCGAACTGAAGGGACATTTTATTCACTCCGTTTCCATTTATCGTCTGAAATCACCCTGGCGGTTCATTTCTGTTTCAGTCACATTATTTTCTTAACTATTTAAATTTATCACAAAATATATCTTTGCGCAACCGTTCTGATATATTTTTCCTCAATCTTTTATCCGGAAACATCGGACGATGTGCCGGGAGGAAGGATCACACTGTTGGAACCGTAGTCCGGCCGGAAAATTGCCTGTCCGTTTTCCTGAGAAAGATCAAGCGTTCCCGCCTGATCGGCGTCCAGCTTATTGTCGATGATATAGCGTGCAAGCTGCAGTTTTTCCTGCAGGTTTCCGAGCGATCCGATCCTCACGGTTATTTTTTCATCATAGCTCAGCTCAATAGAATACAGTCTGGTAACATCGATGGCAGTAACTTGAGAAAACTGATTCACCTTCAGCTGCTCCTCCAGCGTGAGCAGCGTCTGAGGCATTTCTTCCTTCTCAAATTCAGCCTGCGTTCCCGGCTCCGCTGCGGTAAGCCCGGCTCCGGTGATCACCGGCAAGTCCGGCGCTTCTTCGCCGGACCGTTCCAGCACTTTCAGGTCCCCGCTGAGCAGATAACAGCTGCCGTCCTGTTGGATCTGCAAAGCGGGCTCCGCTTCCTGCACGGAGATAAAAATCTTATCCGGCAAAACAATAGACACGGATGCGCTTTCGATGTAAGGGAGCGTTCTGCTGATTTTTTGCGCTGCTCCGGCGCGGTCGACCCGAAACAGATTTGTTCCGTTTTCTATTCCGGCAGCCTCTGTGATCTGCTCTGCGGTATAATGCGTTCCGGGCTCAGCTTCTACCGCCGAGACCCGAAACAGAACGGTCAGCGAAAGCGTGGCGCAGATGCCTGCTGCAAACAAAACCGTCAGGAAAATTCTCGCGCGCAGCCTTCGCCTTTTTTTTGACTTTCGTACGGTCCTCGCCGACGGCTTTACATTGCGAACGCCGGGTGAATGATTCTGTTTTCTTCTTTGATCTGCCATGTTTCTTTCCTCACAGCGCAGGCTCCCAACAAGCTCAACGCATATTCCATAGATTCATAACCACGGTCAATATGATGCACCTGTGAAATTTCGGTTTCTCCTTCTGCAAAAAGCGCCGCGATCACCAGCGCCGCGCCGCCGCGAAGATCGGTCGCCGAAACGCGCGCGCCGTGCAGGAACGGCACCCCTTTGACCACTGCGCTCTGACCCTCCACGCTGATCTCCGCTCCCATTCTGTTGAGCTCGGCTGCGTGACGAAAGCGGTTTTGAAAAATGGTTTCCTTAAAAACTGTCGTACCGTCCGCAATGCTGCAAAGCGCCATCAACGGAGCCTGTGCATCGGTCGGAAAACCCGGATACGGCGCAGTTAAAACCGCAGAAAGCGATCTTGGCCTGCCTTGCGCGCGAACACGGATCTGCCGGCCGGCGGTCACCAGCTCGCAGCCGGTCTCCTGCAAGCGCGGCAAAACGGCGGAAAGATGCTCCGGGACAACGTCTGTCAGCGTAACGTCTCCTCCTGTAACAGCTGCCGCAAAAAGGTAAGTGGCCGCAACAATTCTGTCTGGAATCACTCTGTGTTCACAGCCATGCAGTTTCGGAACGCCCTCCACAGTGATCCTGGAAGTGCCCGCTCCGGTCACCTTCGCACCGCAGTGAACCAAAAACTGTGCCAGATCGCAAATCTCCGGTTCGCAGGCAGCATTAAAAATTTTTGTGATACCCTTTGCCGTGGCGGCAGCAATCAGTACATTTTCCGTCGCGCCGACACTGACAAAGGGAAAACGGATCTCTTCGCCGTGCAGCTGCCCGTTTACCCGGCACTCCAGAACGCCGCCTTCTTCTGTGATCTCTGCACCCATTTTCCGCAGCGCGGCAAGGTGCAAATCGATCGGACGGGGTCCCAGATCACAGCCGCCAGGAGCGCTGAGCACCGCTCGGCCGTTCTTTGCCGCCATTGCCCCGAGGAAAATAATAGAAGACCGCATTTCACGCATCAGCTTCTCCGGGATGGAGATACCGTCCGCATGCGCAGAGTCAATCTGAATTCGGTCCTTTTCGCGCTCCACGGCGCACCCCAGCTGGCGCAGAATTTCCGATGCCAGCCGAACATCCGAAAGCGCGGGACAATTCTGCAGCACGCTTTGTCCCGACACGAGCAGCGACGCAGCAAGAATCGGCAGCACACTGTTCTTTGCCCCAAAAATCCGCATGGTGCCTTCCAAACGGTTTCCTCCGCGAATGATGAGCTTAGCCATTCTGACACGCATCCTTCCGCTCAAAAGCTCAATACTGCCCTGATAAGCCTATCATATGCTTTTGCGCGGCAGGTTGTGAAATAATTTATTTCTGCAGAACCTTTATGATTTCGCGGTAAATCCGTTCGTTTGCATCCACGATCGCCATTTTCTGCGCGTTGCGCCCACACTCCCGAAGCTTTTCCGGATCTTTCAGAAGACCGAAGACCAGTTTGCAGAGCGATTCCCCGGTCAGGTCCTTTTCCTCCAACAAAAAGGCTGCACCGCGCGAAGAAAGCGCCAGAGCGTTGTAATACTGGTGATTTTCGGCTACGTTTGGAGAAGGAATCAACACGGCCGGTTTACCCTGTACCTGCAGCTCGCTGAGCGTAATGGCCCCCGCCCGGCAAATCAGCAGATCGGCTGCCGCAATACAGTCCGGCATATTATCGATGTACTCTCTGATATCGAGATTAGGATGGTCCCTGAGCACAACGCCCCTTTCCTCCAGCAGCGCGGGAAACCATCTTCCGTACTGGCCGTAGGCGTGAATATGCTGAACGGCATCTGTTTTTGCCGTTTGGATCATCAATTCCGCCACTGCGCGGTTTACCTGCTCGGCGCCAAGACTGCCCCCGTAAGAAAGTATCACCGGCCTTTCGTCAAGCTTCAATTTTTTGCGCGCTTCCTCCCGGTTGGCATAAATCAGTTCGCTTCGCACCGGATTCCCTGTGACAACGATTTTTTCATGCAGCGAAGAGTCCAGCCGCTTTTCGGCATCCGGAATCGCCAGCATGACCTTATCGGCAAGCCTGGCAAGCATTTTTGTCGTTACGCCGGGAAACGCATTTTGTTCATGGATCAGAACCGGAATGCCCATTTTCTTTGCCTTGCGCAGCACCGGACCGCTGACATAACCGCCTGTTCCGACGCAAACATCCGGGCGGAATTGTTCCAAAATCCGCTTGGATTCTCTTGTTGCAGAAAATGCACGCTTGATCGCTACTGCATTGTGCTTGATCCCGTTCCAGTTCATTTTCCGAATAAATCCGGAAACCGTAACGGAACGAAATTCAAACCCGGCCTGCGGGACCAATCGCTCCTCCATTCCTCCCTTGGAACCCACAAAAAGAATTTGAGCTTCCGGTTTCTGGCTGCGCACATAACCCGCCACCGCCAGCGCCGGATTGATGTGCCCGGCGGTACCGCCGCCGGCAAAAAGAATTTTCATGCAAAATCAGGCCCTTCTTCAGGATTTTTCCATTCTCGCGCTGCGGGAAACCGAAAGGACGATCCCCATCTGCGCCATCAGCATAACCAGCGACGACCCTCCGTAGCTGAAAAACGGCAGACTAATGCCCGTGTTCGGTACGGTATTACTGACCACCGCAATGTTCAGCACCGCCTGCAGGCCAACCTGCACCGTAAGACCCATGCTGAGCAGTGTCCCGAATTTGTCCGGTGCGCGCAGCGCGATCACCATGCCGCGCCATACCAACAGCGCAAACAGGAGAATGATTATCATTGCGCCCACAAAGCCCAGCTCCTCACAGATGACTGCAAAAATAAAATCATTCTGCGGCTCGGGCAGATAAAGATATTTTTGCCTCGAATTTCCGATTCCGAGGCCAAGAAAACCGCCGGAACCGATGGCGTAGAGCGACTGCCTTGTCTGATGGGACGCGTCTCTGTCCGCATAACCGAACGGATCGCGCCAAACGCCGATTCTGTCGCTGGCGTAAGGGATCAGGTCGGTAAAAAGAGCAATATAGGCAAGGATCCCGATCACCACAAACGCAATGACAAACCAACGTGCTTTCACGCCGCCGATAAACATCATAAAGCATGTCAGGCAGAAAATGATGACCGTACAGGAGAGGTGCGGCTCCTTAATCAGCAGTGCAGCCGAAGATCCAAATATCACTAAATACGGCAGGATCCCTGTGGAAAACCTGTTCATCTTCTGATAACTGATAGACATAAAATGTGCGAACGAAACCACAATTGCAAACTTTGTGATCTCAGACGGCTGAAATCCGGCGCTGCCGATAGATATCCAACGGTGCGCGCCGTTGCGCGCGGGCATAAAGAGCACCAGAACCAGCAGCATATAAGAAAGGATCAAGATCGGTATCGCAAGCTTATGAAACTTGTGATAATCAAAATAAGAGCAGAGGATCATCGCCGCGATCCCAAGGATCGCCCAGATAAGCTGGTTTTTAAAAAAATGGTAACTGTTTCCGTAATAAGCCAGCGCATAAGCATAGCTTGCGGAAAAGAGCATGATCAAGCCGATGGTCAACAGCACCAGCACGATAGTCAGAAACGGGAGATCGATTCCCGCGCGAACGGAAAACATTCTGATTTTTTCCTTTACCCTGCCTGGCCCGTGCCTGTGCGCCTGCACCTGTTTTGCCTGTTCCAATGGCTGCGCTCCTTTCCCGATATCTGTATATTTTCTCAACCGTAAATCACACAGAGCAGCGCCGCCGCCCCGCCGACAACGGTGATCAGGCTGAACACCGTTACAATCTTGACCTCGCTCCAACCGCTCATCTCAAAATGATGGTGAATCGGCGCCATTTTAAATACACGCTTTCCGTGAGAGATTTTAAAATAGCCGATCTGAATGATGTCGGACATTGCCTCCATAAAATAAACGATCCCAATCGGCAGAATCAAAATCGGCATGCCGACGCCGAAGCCGAGCGCGGCAACAACGCCGCCAAGAAACAACGAGCCGGTATCTCCCATAAAAACCTTGGCCGGATGAAAGTTATAGAGCAGGGAACCGAGGCACCCGCCTGCGGTTGCCGGGGCAAAAATGCTCATACCGAAGGATTGCAGAATCG
>JAHZES010000012.1:0-3406 GCA_019421725.1 Clostridiales bacterium
GCAATCACAATCGTCATCTTCACAATCACAGCACTCATCCTCATCGCCGAAAACCTCGTCCTCCACTTCGGAAAGATCTTCGTCGATTTCATCGACCTGATCGCTCAGCTCTGCAAGATCGTCCTCAATATCTGCCACAGAAAGCGCCATATCGTCCAGCACATCTACAACCGCTTTGAGCACCTTGCCCTCTTTGCTGGAGGTATCCAGCTCAAGCCCTTCCATTAATCCTTTCAGGTAGGCCACTTTTTCGGTAATCGTCATGATCGACTCCCCCTTTACAGTTCAAAATAATTCTTGCCCTTCCGCGGGCAAGTAAAAATCTGTGAGATTTACGCACGCTCCATATATTCGCCGGTGCGGGTATCGATGCGAATCATTTCTCCCTCATCGATAAACAACGGCACACGGATCTCGGCGCCGGTTTCCAGCGTTGCGGGTTTGGTCGCATTGGTTGCGGTGTCTCCCTTGAAGCCCGGGTCGGTTTTGGTAACCTTCAGGTCAACAAAATACGGCGGCTCAACACCGAAAACGTTTCCTTTGTAAGAAAGAATTTTGCAAATCATTTCTTCCTTCACAAACTTAAAGTTATCGCCCAGAACCGAGCTGTTGATCGGAACCTGATCGTAGGTTTCCATATCCATAAAATAATAAAGGTCGCCGTCGTTATAGGAATACTGCATGTCCTTGCGCTCAATGAACGCAGTCGGGAACTTTTCGGTCGGATTGAAGGTTCTCTCCGTTACACCGCCGTTAATCACATTTTTGATCTTGGTACGAACGAACGCCGCGCCTTTACCGGGTTTGACGTGCTGAAATTCCACAATGGAATAAACGTTGCCATCCATCTCAAAGGTAACGCCGTTTCTGAAATCGCCTGCTGTAATCATGGTGCAATAACCTCTCTTTAAATTAAAAATACCAAAATTATTTTATCGTACTTGTCCCTCTTTTGCAAGAGATTTTTCGGTTTTTATAGGATTATAAGCTCTTTTTTTGCATTTGTAAGATCCTGACATCCCTTTTGAGTGACGCGAACCATATCTTCAATACGGACACCGAACTTTCCGGGCAGATAAATTCCGGGCTCCACGGTAATGACCATGTTTTCCCTTGCAACATCCTCGCTCCGCGGAGAAAATGCCGGCGTTTCGTGAATTTCCAGTCCAACGCTATGGCCGGTGGAATGACCGAAATACTCTCCGTAACCTGCCTGTTCGATCACGCTGCGCGCCGCCGTGTCAACATCGCGGCAGCGTACACCGTCATGAACCGCCGCAATGGCGTTCAGCTGCGCGCGCAGCACCGTATCGTAAACGTGCTTCATTTCGTCGCTGGCATGGCCGATCGCTACGGTGCGGGTCATATCGGAATGCATCCCGTTGATCACTGCTCCGGTATCCATGGTAACAAAGTCCCCGGCTTGGATCACATTTTCGCCCGGAACGCCGTGCGGCATGGAAGTCTTTGCTCCGGTGATTACAATCAGATCAAACGCAACGCCCTCAGCGCCGTTGCGGCGCATATAAAATTCAATCTCCAGCGCGGCCTCGCGTTCCGTGATGCCCGGACGTAAAAAAGTAAGCATCCGTTCAAACGCCTCTTCCGTCAGGCGTTGTGCCTCCCGCAAATCGGCAAATTCTTTTTCCGTCTTGACTGCCCGCAGGACGTTGAGTTCCTGATCCAGCAGCGGACTGTCGATCAGTTCAACAGAGGGAAGCGCTTTCTTCAACGAATTCCATTCTGCAACGGTAATACGGGACTGCTCTGCGATCATGCTTTGAACACGGTGCTTTTCCACCAATTCGCGCAGAGTTTCGAGCATCTGGGTAAAGAGAACCACCTTACAGCCTTTTGCCTGGTTCTGCGCCGCTTCAATGTATCTCGAATCCATCAGCAGGTAAGCTTCTTCCTGCGTGATCAGCATCCAACCGTCCGTGGCGCGAAAACCGGCAAGATACTCCCGGTTGACCTCTGAAGTGACAAAGAATGCATCGACCTGTTCCGCCCGCAGTTTATTCTGCAGAGCTTCGATTCTTTCGGACATGAACAACATCCTCTCCGTAAAATCTATTCACTGTTTTGGGGGTCAGCGCATCAGTTTCCCCAATGCATCCATAGCAAGAAAATAGCCTGTTTTTCCAAAACCGGCAATCTGCCCAACGCACACCGGAGCGATCACCGATGTATGACGGAATTCCTCCCTTGCATGAATATTGGACATGTGTACCTCCACACAAGGCAGGCAAATCGCGGCGATAGCGTCTCGCAGCGAGTAGCTGTAATGGGTCAGCGCACCGGCATTGATAATAACTCCGTCAAAAATTTCACGGGCCGCATGCAGCTGATCGATCAGCGCTCCTTCATAGTTTGACTGAAAAATTTCACAGTCATACCCTCGTTTCGCCGCCTGAACACGAATTTCTTCGTTGATGCTTTCGGCGGATTCCGTTCCGTAAACACCCTTTTCCCGAACACCTACCAGGTTCAGGTTTGGTCCAAGAAGAACAAGAATTTTTTTCTTCTGTTGATTCATTGCTTTTTCACTTCACTTTCCGGTGCGGCAAAACAGCCCGCAGCAATCCGTTCCGGACACTTTTGTAAAAAACGCCGTAAAATCGGCCGTTCCAGCCTGCGCTTCAGCCGAAACCGCAGCGTATGCTCCGGCTCGATCGGTTCCACCAGCGCCGACCGAATTCCCGCAAGGTTGGCGCCGCAAACATCGGTGAACAGCTGGTCTCCCACAGCAAGAACCTGCTGCCGTGAAAGGCCAAGCCTTGCCGTTGCCCGGCAAAAGCCGAACGGCAGCGGCTTACCGGCCATAGCCGAAAACGCAAGCCCCAGTTTTCCTGCAAACGGCGCAACGCGTTCTTCCGTATTATTGGACACAATGCAAAGCAAAAAGCCTTCCCGCTTCATTTTTTGGATCCATTCCATAGCCTCCGGCTCCGGTTCCGGCGCGCCATGCGGAGAAAGCGTATTGTCCACATCAAGTAAGATCCCGCGAATTCCTGCCCGGCGCAGTCCTTCCGGCGAGAGCTGCTGCACCCGGTGCAGCATTATATGGGGATAAAAAAGCGACATAACGGGTGTCCTCACCTTTCTGCCGGCTACGGGCGCGCTTTTTAAAATTGACACGTAAAAAAGCGGGCGTTTTCGCCCGCTTTTCTTACCGGTTCTTGCAGACCGCACAGACGCAGCGTTCTTTATCTGAACTTGCGTTTACGGGCAGCCTCCGACTTCTTTTTGCGCTTAACAGAAGGCTTTTCGTAAGCTTCTCTTTTGCGCACCTCGGCAATGACTCCCGATTTGGCGCACTGCTTTTTAAAGCGGCGAAGCGCACTGTCAAGAGATTCATTCTCTTTAATACGAATTTCCGACATGATTATCTTCCCTCCCCTCCGCC
>JAHZES010000012.1:3416-10903 GCA_019421725.1 Clostridiales bacterium
AAGCCAAGAATACGAAAGATATTATACATGATAACCGGGGTTAATGTCAAGCTTTTGCGATAACAGAAGTTGATTTTTCCGAAAAAACCTGCAAACTCCACGGATTTAAAAGGCTTCTGCCGCAGAAACAACGGCAGGCCGCAGAATTTTACGGTTTTACAACCAGATTGACCAGCTTGCCCGGAACATAAAGTTCCTTGATCACCGTACCGGAAGCGATCATGGACGCAATTTTTTCATCCGCCTTTGCAGCAGCTATGGCATCCTGCGCGGAGATTCCCGCATCCACCGTCAGGCGGGAACGCACCTTACCATTGACCTGCACGGCAATTTCCACCTGCGCATCCACACATTTCGCTTCGTCGTATTCCGGCCATGCCGCCAGAGAGCAAAGGCCCTTTCCTCCAAGCCGCTCCCAGATCTCTTCGCACAGGTGCGGGGCAAACGGACAAAGCATGGTTGCAAAGGTTTTCAGTTCGTCAACGGTGAGCTTTTTCCGGTCATAAATTTCGTTGACCAACGTCATCATGGCGGCGATAGCTGTGTTAAACTTCATTTCTTCAATGTCGTTTGTAACCTTTTTTACCGTTTTATTCATGATGGTCTGAAGCTCGGGCGTGACGCCGGCGCCTTTTGCAAGATCGACCAGATCGGCGACCCGCTCCAGAAAACGTTTGCAGCCCTTCACGCCGTTTTCGCTCCACGGAGCCGCAGAGCCGTAATCGCCCATAAACAAAATATATGTGCGCAGTGTGTCGGCGCCGTACTGGTCGACAACATCGTTCGGATCTACTACATTACCGCGTGATTTACTCATTTTCACGCCATCCGCACCGAGGATCATTCCCTGAGCCGAACGCTTCGCGTAGGGTTCCGGGCACGGAACCTCACCGATATCGTACAGGAAGCGGTGCCAGAAACGGGAATAAATCAAATGGCGCGTCACATGTTCCATACCGCCGTTATACCAATCGACCGGCATCCAGTATTTCAGCTTTTCTTGATCGGCAAACGCTTTGTCGTTGTGCGGATCTACATAACGCAGGAAATACCACGAGGAGCCTGCCCACTGCGGCATGGTATCGGTTTCACGCTTTGCCGCTCCGCCGCATTTCGGGCATGTGCAGTTCACGAACGAATCAAGCTTGGCCAGAGGGCTTTCCCCGCCTTCGCCGGGCTCAAAGTTTTCGACCGACGGCAGTTCCAGCGGCAGCTGATCGTACGGCACCGGCACCATGCCGCAGTGCGGGCAGTGAACGATCGGAATCGGTTCGCCCCAATAGCGCTGGCGGTTAAACGCCCAGTCCTTCATCTTGTACTGAACGCCCTTTTCACCAATGCCCTTTTCCTTCAGGAATTCGAGCATTCTTGCAATGGAATCCTTTTTATTGGTGTATCCGTTCAAAAATCCGGAATTGACCATTTCTCCGTCGCCGGTGTAGGCCGCTTTGGAAATATCGCCGCCCTTAATGACTTCAATAATATCAATACCGAATTTTTTCGCAAACTCGTAGTCGCGCTCGTCATGCGCCGGCACAGCCATAATTGCCCCTGTACCGTACCCCATCATCACGTAATCGGAAATAAAAATCGGAATCTCTTTTCCGTTGACCGGATTGATCGCAGTCAGCCCTTCAATTTTGACGCCGGTCTTATCCTTAACGAGCTGTGTCCGTTCAAATTCGGTTTTTTTGCTGCACTCCACACGGTAGGCGTCAAGCGCATCGGTATTTTGAATGCGGTCGCGGTACCGATCCAGAATCGGATGCTCCGGCGCAATGACCATAAAGGTGACCCCGAACAGCGTGTCGCAGCGGGTCGTATAGATGCGGAGCTTTTCGTCGATCCCTTTGAGCGGAAAATTAACGAACGCACCGGTCGATTTCCCGATCCAGTGTTCCTGCTGCATCTTAATATTGGCCGGATAATCAACGTCCTTCAAACCTTCGAGAAGCTTATCCGCATACTCCGTGATACGCAGGTACCAGACATCCTTCGATTTCTGGACAACGTCACTGTGGCAGATGTCGCACTTGCCTCCCTGTGAGTCTTCATTGGAAAGAACGACCTTGCAGCTGGGGCAGTAATTCACCAGCGCCGTATCACGGAAAACGAGACCGTGCTCAAACAGCTTCAAAAAAATCCACTGCGTCCACTTATAGTAATCCTCCTGTGTGGTATCGACGGTCCTGGTCCAATCAAAAGAAAATCCCACTTTTTTCAACTGGCTGGTAAAGCGCGCAATGTTCATATCGGTCACTTTACGCGGATGGATATTGTTTTTAATGGCATAATTCTCCGTTGGCAGGCCGAATGCGTCAAATCCGATCGGGAACAGGACATTATAGCCCTGCATCCGGCGCTTGCGGCAAATGACCTCCATACCGGAATAAGCTTTGATGTGACCGACATGCATTCCCGCTCCGCTCGGATACGGGAATTCGATCAGGCCGTAAAACTTCGGCTTGCTGAAATCATCGCTCGCCTCAAACGCTCCGGCAGCTTCCCAGCGATCCTGCCACTTTTTTTCAATTTCTTTCGGTTCGTATTTCATTTGGATTCAGACCCCTCCTGCAAATATGTGAAAACAGAATATTGCAAAATTATTCCTCGGTCACGATTCCGTCCAACGGCAGAAGCTCGCCGTCCTTCCAGAGACGCTCCAGATCGTAAAAATCGCGCGTTTGATTTAAAAACACATGGACGATTACCGTATCGTAATCCAGCAGGATCCAGGCGTTTCCGTTTCTCCCTTCAATATGGTCCGGTTCAATGCCCGCCTGCGAAAGGCGAAACTCAACCTCTTCGGCGAGCGCCTTTGCCTGCGTACTGCTGCCGGCTGTTGCAATGACAAAATAATCGGCGAGGGAGGATATCTCGCTCACACCGATCAGCCGAAGCTCCTGCGCTTTCTTGCTGTCCAGCGCACGGACAGCCTCCTGTGCAATTTCCAACGATGTCATTTTGCTTGTCATGCTCCCTTTCGTAGTTGATTCACCGCACTTCTGCAGCGGATTTGGGACGATCGCCTCAAAACGTTATTTAGCCAAAAGAAGGCTGTTGTAGGCTTCTACGGTATCCGGATGGATAAGGTTCTGTTTTTGGCTCAGCTCACAAATGGTAAACGCCAGACATTCGACCAAGGTACCGTCCATATCGCGATAGGCGCCCTCCCTCAGCTTTTCCACTCCGTCGTAATCGCGGTCGGCAGAAATGTAATCGGCAAGGCAAACCACCTTTTCCAGCAGCGTCATGCCGGCGCGGGCCGTAGTGTGGTAACGGATCGCGCCGAGGATTTCGTCATCGGTTACGCCGAAACGGTTCCGCGCCGCAGCCATTCCTGAAATTGCGTGCAGCAGCTTGGGAGACCGCTTTTCCACTGGACTTAATATTATACCAAATTGCGCGATCATTTGCAACTGCTCTTTCTGCGGCAGCTCCTTTGTGGAATCGTGCAGAATCCCCGCCGTCTGCGCTTTTTGGGGATCTGCTCCGTAATGCTGCGCCAGCCTGACGGCCTCCTGCGCAACACAGACACTGTGATGCGCACGGTATGGAGAAAGCGTGCATTCAATTTCCTGCCGGTATTGTTCAAACGTCATCGGGATCCCTCTTTTCCTTCGCGGCAGCCGGGCGGTAAAGCCCGCGCCGCCAAATATATTGTTCCACGGACTTCGGCACTAAACCGTCCAGACTCTTTCTTTCTGCGGCCAACGCGCGAATCCGCGTGGAGGAAATGTCCGGCGGAATAAAATCCGCCACTACTGTGCGGGCGCCGCCGGCTTGCAGATGAGCCGCGTATTCCCGCAGCTCCGCCGCAGAATCCTCTCCCCGCGGCGCGGCGCAGACCGTACAGAGTGAAAAAATCCGTTCCGGGTGCTTCCATTGCTCCAGCGTTAAAAACATATCGGCGCCTGTAATAAAATAAAGCTCTGACAAAGGAAACTGTTCCCGCACCTGCGTTAACGTCTCCCAGGTATAGCTTTTTCCAGGACGCTTTAATTCCAGGTCGCACGCCGACAGCAACGGTTCCTCTACCTCTGCAAGGCGGCACATGGCAAGCCTGTCCTGTGCGGGGGCAAGGTCCGGGGCACGTTTGTGCGGCGGTACATTGGTGACCATCAGCAGAACCCGGTGCAGCCCCAGCAGAGCGGCAAAGCCCTTTGCCAAGGCAATATGGCCATTGTGAATCGGGTTAAAGGTCCCGCCCAAAATGGCGATTTTCCGATCCGTCATTGCTTTCACTCCCCCGCGCCGGTACCTTCCGCTCCGCGTTTTTTTGCTTTCGGCAGTTCGATAATCGGCTTTTTCTCATTTCTTCGGTACAGGACAAATTTTGAACCAATCACCTGAACGACTTCGGAACCTGTTTCCCCGGCGATCTGTTCGGCAAAATCCCTTGCGCTGCCGGGCGCTGTTTCCAACGCTTTCCCTTTGATCAATTCCCGGGCATTCAGCGCGCCGTCGGCCTGTGCGATTAATTCGTCGGAAACGCCGCCCTTGCCCACCATCAAAATGGTATCCTCGTTGACGGCAAGCGAGCGCAGAAACGCTCGTTGTTTACTGGTCAGCATAAATTATCTTCCTTTCGGCGTCTTTGCGCCCTTTGTATTATTATTATCAGCCGAACTTTTCGAAACGCCCTGTCTATTACAAAGAATCGATCAGTGCGGCAATTGCGTTTTCATTGTTGGTAACCGTCACACGGTCGGCCGCCTGTTTGACGATCTCCAGCGCATTTCCCACCGCAACGCCGAGATCCGCTTCCTTCAACATGGAAAGATCGTTTTCGTAATCCCCAATACAGACCACTCTGCTGATTTGCGGAAGCATGGCGCGCAGCGCCCTTACCGCACAGCCCTTTGTTGCCCGCTTGTCCAGGATTTCAACACCAACGCACCAGCTGCGGGAAAAATCGCAGAGCTCGCCGAGCGCCGAACACCGCAGCGCCTGCTGCGCCCGCACGGCGGCGTCCCCGTCCCGGAAAACAAAAATCATTTTCAGCCAGACTTCTCGGTTAAGCTCCGGCAAATTTTCCTGTGCCTGGACCCAGGGAAGATACTCCCTGCGGTTTTCCGCATTTAAAATTACCGAATCTATTGTTTCCGCAAAAGGCTCTGCCCCGTGCAGCAGTTCAGCCAACGAAACGGGAATTCGACGGCTGCAGATCATTTTATTCTTCGATAAATCATAAATTCCCGCACCATTGAATGTGATGACCGGCGCGTGTGGCACAAAACTATCGGTAAATTGTGCAAAGTGAGTCGGCAGGCGGCCGGTTGCAACGGAAAAGGTTCCTCCGTTTTGCTGAAACCGTGCTATAGCTTCGCAATTTTCTGCGGAAACCGTACCGTCCGAACGCATCATTGTCCCGTCCAAATCGGTGATCAGCAATATTCCGTCATACCGTTTTGCCATATTCCTCCCTCTTCCTTCCTGTAGTATACCGATCCCTGCGTCGCTTACGTACAGCTGCGCTTTCGGAGCATCTGCTGCAGCGCGGCAAGCGCGCGGCCGCGGTGGCTGACAGCATCCTTTTCTGCATCCGACAATTCCGCATAGGTCCTTTCTCCCACCAGAAACAGCGGATCGTAACCAAATCCTCTGTCACCGTGGGGAGCAAAAGCGATGCGTCCCTCGCACTCGCCGCGGGCACAGACGGTCTCCCCTCCGGGAAAAGCACAGCAAACAACGGAAACAAAACGCGCGGTGCGCTCAGGCTCCGGCACACCCTCCAGCGCGTGCAGCAGCTTCTGATTACGCTGCTCATCGGTAGCGTTCTCCCCGGCATAGCGCGCCGAATAAACACCCGGAGCGCCGCTCAAAGCATCAACCACCAGACCGGAATCATCCGCCACGGCAGGCAGGCCTGTCTGCCGCATGGCCGCTTCTGCCTTCAGACGGGCATTCTGTTCAAAGGTTGCTCCGGTTTCCTCCACCTCTTTGAGCGTGAAACCGGCCTGCTCTGCCGTTTTGGCGCAAATACCGAGCGGCAACAGGATCCGTTCCAGTTCTGCCAGCTTTTTTTGATTATGCGTCGCAATAATAAAGGTTTGCATAAGCCCTCCGTTATTCCTCTGCGCTGAACAGCGCCGCGGCGAATTCCTGTGCATTAAACGGCTGCAGGTCGTCGATCTGTTCTCCTACACCGATAAACTTGACCGGCACACCGAGTTCTTCTTTAATCGACAGCACAACGCCGCCTTTTGCCGTCCCGTCAAGCTTTGTCAAGACGATGCCGGTCAGCCCGGCGGTCTCACGAAACGCACGCGCCTGGCTGACGGCATTCTGTCCGGTGGTAGCGTCAAGCACCAGCAGCACCTCCTGATCGGCCTGCGGCAGCTCCCGATCGATAATGCGATGAATTTTTCCAAGCTCATCCATCAGATTCTTTTTATTGTGCAGGCGTCCGGCCGTATCGCAGATCACAATATCCGCACCGCGGGCTTTTGCGGCGGAGATCGCGTCGAACACCACGGCGGCCGGATCGGAGCCTTCCGCCTGCGATATTATTTCCGCGCCGGCGCGTTCCGCCCAGATTTTAAGCTGGTCCACCGCTGCCGCGCGGAAAGTATCTGCCGCCGCGAGCACAACTCTTTTTCCTTCGGCAGAAAAACGAGCCGCAAGCTTGCCGATCGTTGTTGTTTTCCCGACGCCGTTGACTCCGATGACCAAAATAACAGACGGCTTTGTATTCAGCTGCAGCTCCTGACCGCCCTCCAGCTGTTCTGCGATCAGCTCCTGCAGCATCGCGCCGATCTGCTGCGGGTCCTTGACGCCTCGTTCTTTTACGCGCGCACGTAGCTCTTCGCAGATCTTCGACGACGTTGCCGCGCCGACGTCCCCCATGATCAGAATTTCTTCCAGCTCTTCAAACAGCTCCTCGTCGACTTTGGTAAAGGACCTGAGCATTGAATCGATCTGGTGCATCACACTGTCACGTGTTTTCTTCAGCCCCTGGCTGATTTTTTTAAAAAATCCCATAATATCGTTTTCCTTTCGGCGGAAAATTGATTTTTCTCTGCAGAACCGTCAGCGAAGCCCCAGTTTTTGCTCCACCTCGCTGGCGCGCAGCTGCAAAAGCTTGGAAACGCCCTTTTCCTGCATGGTGACGCCATAGAGCACATCCGCTTCCTCCATGGTGCCGCGGCGGTGTGTAATGGCAATGTACTGCGTATGCGCGCTCATGCGGCGAAGATACGTCGCAAACCGCGTTACGTTGACGTCATCCAGCGCAGCCTCGATCTCGTCCAGAATACAGAACGGCGTCGGGCTGACTTTCATAATTGCAAAATAAAGCGCAATGGCGGCCAGCGATTTTTCTCCGCCCGAAAGCGCGTCAATGTTTGTAATGATCTTACCCTGCGGCTGAACGGAAATCTGGATCCCGGAGCCGAGCACATCGCCCGGATCGGTAAGCGACAGGGACGCGTCGCCGCCGCCGAATAACTCGCGGAATGTCTGGCTGAAATTACGGTTGATCTCCG
>JAHZES010000012.1:10913-14520 GCA_019421725.1 Clostridiales bacterium
ACGCTCGGAAAAAATTCTGCGCATTTCGTCGGTAAGCTTTTCGATCAGCGCCAGCAGTTCGGCGCGCGAATTTTCGGCATCCTCCACCTGTGCCTTTAAAAACTCATAGCGCTCGCTGACTTCCTTATACTCCTCAATAGCGGAAAGGTTAACCGATCCCAAGGCGCGAATTTTACCCTTTAATTCTGCCAGCCTGCGCCCTGATTCCGCTGTGTTTTCAATAACGATTTCAAGCGCTTCCGCCTCGCGTCTGGTCAAATCATATTCCTCATAGAGCTTTCGGTCAATGGAATCGTATTCCGTCTGCGTGCTGTTCTTCTGTTCCTCCAGCCGTGCCAGCTCTCGACCGCAATTTTCACTTTCAGCGGATTTTTCCCGCTGAGATGCGCGAAGCCGTGCGCTTTCCTGTTCCTTTTGCAGCCGCTGTTCCGTAAGAAGCCCGATCTGCTGCCCTGCGCCGGACGCCTGCCGGTGCAGCTGCTGCGCCTCACTGTCCATCGTTTCGGCGCGGGTCTGCGTTTCAACGATCTTATTCTCATATTCCGCTTTTTGCAAAGCCAGTTCCTGTTCCCGCTGCGCCCGGTCTCCGCTGCGCCGACGCAGTTCTCCGGCCGCCGTTTCAAATGCTTCGGCATCCTTTTGCGCCGCCACCAGCATTACACGCAGCTCCGAACTATGTCTTGCCGCATTATTTTGCTCCTCCGCGACCGTCTGCCGCTTCGATTCCAAGGCGGCAAGCCTTTCTCCGGCCTCCTTTTGCCGGCTTTGCGCTTCCAGACGGTTCTGTTCCGCCAGCTCGCGCGCCTTTTCCAGCTCTTCCAACCGCGCTTCCGCATTGCTGCGCACGCTCTCCAGCTGCCCGACAGATACTCTTGCCGATTCTGCCAGACTGTTCAGTCGGCTTTGCTCCGATTGAGCGCGGATCAATTCCTCCTGCGCGGCGGCAAGCTCGCTTCGCGCGGCAAGCAGAGCCGCTTCGTCGGCAGCGTACGCTTCCTGCGCCCGTCGATAGTCCTCTTTGGCGGCGGCCGCTTTAGCCAACAGCTTTTGCGCAGCTGCTCTTGACTTTTCAATTTCGTTGCGTCGATTGAGCAGACCGGCATTTTTAGCAAGAGAGCCGCCGGTCAGCGAGCCGCCTGCATTGACCACCTGACCGTCCAGCGTGACCACGCGAAAACGATATCCGTAGCTTCGGGCAATTGCCACAGCGGAATCCAGGTCCTCGGCAACAGCGATCCTTCCAAGCAGAAAACGGCAAACAGGCTGATATTGATCCTCGCACGAGACCAGCCTGCTCGCAATGCCGACAAAGCCGAAGCAATCCTCCAGCCCGCGCTCCGCCAGCTCATTCCCCTTGACAGAGGTCAACGGCAAAAAGGTCGCGCGGCCGGCATCCCGCTGCTTCAGCAGTGCGATCGAACGCTTTGCATCGCTTTCGCTGCTGCAGACAATATTCTGCATTGCGCCGCCCAACGCCGTTTCAATTGCGGTGGAAAACTGGGGAGGAACCTGCAGAACCCGCGAAACCGGCCCATGAATCCCTGTAAGCGCGCCGCGTTCCGCCTCCTGCATAACGGTTTTTACGCTATGGGCAAAGCCTTCAAAATTCTTTTCCAGCTCCTCCAGCAATTTGGTGCGCCGCTGCTCGGAGCCGGCGTCCAGTGCGAGCTGATCCGCCTGCGAACGCCGTTCCTCGGCACGGCGTTTCTGGGAACCGATACGCAGCTCATAACCGCTGACCGTATTTTTTTGAGATTCAATGGCCTGCCCGCATTCTTTGACCTTCTGTGCGGCGGCGTCGGCATCGCGCTGCAGCTGCTCCGATCTTTTCACGGCGGCTTCCCGCTCATCGCAAGCAGTCTGCAGACGGTTCTGCACCTCGCTGATGGTCGTTTCCGCTGCAGTGCCCGCCGTTTTTGCGTCCGAAAGAGCGGCGTCGAACAGGGAAAGCTCCTCTCGGACGGACTTCTCCCTCTCCGCCAGAGCTTCCAGCTTTGCCGCGGCGGCTTTTTCCCTCTCTTCGGAGGCAGAAAGCTCCTCCTGCTGCTTTTTCGCTTCTTCCCGCCGCTTCTGAGCCTGCTCCATGCGCTCGGCCAGCGCCCGCTCCAGCTCCTGCCCGGTAACCGCAGAACTGTTAAGCTCTTCTTCGATCCGGCGGATATTTTCTTTATGATGAACGATATCATTGCGCAAAACGGCGGCGTCTCCCTCGCGGCGCGCCGCCTCCTGTTCGTTCTGTGCGGCGGCGCGGCGAACCTCGTCAATCTGCGCCAGCAGCGCTCCGGTTTCCGCAGCGGCTGCCTCGATCGCATTTTCAATCTGCTCCAAAGCCGCCTGAGCATCAGAATGCTGTTTTTGCACAATGGCCAGTTTTTCTTCCTGTGCGCGCAAAACCTCGGAAAGACGTTTCATGCTTTGCAGCCAGAGCCCGATCTCCAGCTGTTTTTTTTCGTCTGCCAGTTCCAGAAAGCGCTTTGCTTTTTCTGCCTGAACACCAAGCGGACCCACACGGCTTTCCAGCTCCTGCAAAATATCCTTCAACCGCAGCAGGTTATCCTGCGCCTGCTCCAAGCGGCGTTCCGCCTCAGTTTTACGGTAACGGAACTTGGAAATTCCGGCGGCCTCTTCAAATACCTCCCGCCGGTCCTCCGAACGGGTGGAAACAATGTCTGCAATTTTCCCCTGGCTGATGATGGAATAGCCGTCGCGCCCAAGACCGGTGTCCATGAACAGCTCATGGATGTCACGAAGACGCACCGCAGCGCCGTTGATCAGATAATCGCTTTCGCCGGAACGGTAGTAGCGGCGTGTGACGCGCACCTCATCGCCGTCATACGGCAGTCGGCGGTCCGCATTATCAATACTGAGTGAAACCTCGGCGTAGCCCTGCGGACGCCGCCCGGAGGTTCCGTTGAAAACAACGTCCTCCATCTTCGCGCCACGCAAAGATTTTGTAGACTGCTCGCCGAGCACCCAGCGAACTGCGTCGCTGATGTTGCTTTTTCCGCTGCCGTTCGGCCCGACGACGGCGGTGATCCCTTTATCAAAGGAAAGGACGGTTTTATCGGGAAACGATTTGAAGCCCTGCAGCTCCAGTGATTTGATGAGCACGGTTCCACCTCGATTAAAAATCTGAAAAAATCAATAGCCCATCAGCCGCAGCGCCTCGCGCGCAGCCTGCTGTTCGGCTTCCTTTTTGCTCCGCCCGCCTCCGCGGCCGATCGGATTGCTGTTTAAACGCACTTCGACCACAAAATGCTTATCATGATCGGGGCCGGATTCCTCCGCCAGAAGATACTCCAGCTGCTCTTCGGGATTTTGCTGAACGACCTCCTGCAGCGCGGTTTTATAATCGTGAAAACCCGGCGCCGTTTTGCCCGATTCCATCTCCTTGACAATAAATCGGAGCACCAGCGCCTTTGCCGGCGCCATGCCGCCGTCCAGATAAACCGCCGCCAGAACCGATTCGAACGCATCGGAAAGAATGGAAGGGCGTTTGTCGCCTCCGGTGCGCTTTTCTCCATGACCAAGGCGCAGACAGCTGCCCAGCCCCAGCTCCCGTGCATAACCCGCAAGCGCCCTTTCACAAACGAGCGCCGCCCGCTGC
>JAHZES010000012.1:14530-19570 GCA_019421725.1 Clostridiales bacterium
CTTTGTCAAGCCGCCTTCCGCCACCTGCGGACAGTGAGAATAAAGGTATTCCGCCGTTACCATTCCCAGAACGGAATCACCCAAAAATTCCAGACGCTCGTTGCAGACGCCGCGTCCCTTTGCTTCGTTGGCATACGAGGAATGTGTCAGCGCGGTCTGTAGCAGCGTTTCATCCTTAAAGGTATAACCCAGCCTTTTTTGCAGTTCTTTCATGTTCAATACCTTTTCTCCGGTGTTATTCTTCACTTTCCCCGGTCTTCAGCTGTGCCAGCGCAGACGAAATCTCACTGACAACGTCGCCTTTGACAAAGCGATATGTATTCCTCAGCGCATTGCGGAAGGTGTTAGCGTCAGAGCTGCCGTGGGATTTAAACACCGGTTTCGAAATACCCATCAGCGGCGCGCCTCCGTATTCGTTATAATCCATTTTCTTCTTAAAGCCGGACAAATTGCTCTTTATCATGGCAGCAGCCAGCTTGGTTTTCAGGTTCGTGAGGAAAATGCGTTTGATATTCCGCATCATCGTCATGGCGACGCCTTCGTACAGCTTGAGGATAATGTTTCCGGTAAATCCGTCGGTCACCACAACATCCGCGCCGTTCCTCGGAATCTCCCGCGCTTCCACATTGCCGACAAAATTGACAGGCGTATGATTCTTTAAAAGCTCAAAGGTCGCCAGCTGCAGTTCGCCGCCCTTGGTTTCTTCTGTTCCCACATTGACCAGACCGACACGCGGGTTTTTGACTCCCATAACTTTATCCATATAAATCGAGCCCATGATACCGAACTGCTGCAGATTTTCCGCTTTGCACTCGACATTCGCGCCGCAGTCGATCAGCATGAAAAAGCCCTTGTCGTTCGGCATGACCGGCGCCAGAGCCGCGCGCTTGATGCCCTTGATGCGCTTGACAATCAGCGTTGCGCCAACCACTAATGCGCCGGTGCTGCCGGCGGTCACAAAGGCATCGCCCTCGCCTGCCGCAAGGCGGCGAAGCCCCTGCGCCATGGAGCAGTCCTTTTTGCTGCGCATGATCTCGCCCGCATGCTCCTCCATTGTAATGACCTGAGGTGCGTCGACAATTTCCATCCGGTCCAGCGAAATGTTCTGCTCGGCGCAAACCTTGCGGATCGTCTCCTCACTGCCGGTAAGCATGATCGAAAGATCGGAAAATTCCTCTAACGCCAGCGCGCAGCCCTTCAGAATTTCGACCGGCGCATTGTCACCGCCAAATGCATCTACAATAATTTTCATGAGAACCCCTGCCTTTCTGAATATTCATCTGTTTAGATTTCCGGCATCGCGGCCTGCAGGCTGCAAAGCGCCCTGCGCGCCAGCGCGCCGTAGCGTTCCTTTTTATCGCGAATCTGTTCCGCAAGCGGCGGTAAAATTCCAAAATTGGCGCCCATCGGCTGAAAATCTGCGGAGACTGACCCGCTGACATGGCGGCACAGCGCGCCGAGCATGGTTTCCGGCGGCGGAACAAATTCCTCTTTTCCGCCTATGGCCCTCGCGCAGTTAAGCCCCGCCAACAGGCCGCTCGCCGCCGATTCCATATAGCCCTCCACGCCGGTCATCTGCCCCGCAAACCAGTAATCCGGCTGCTTTTTCAGACGAAACGAACCGGAAAGCAGCTGCGGAGAATTAAGAAACGAATTGCGGTGCATCACCCCGTAACGGACAAAATCTGCATTTTTCAACGCGGGGATCATACCGAAAACACGCTTCTGCTCGTTAAATTTCAGGTTTGTCTGAAACCCGACCAAATTAAAAAGCCTGCCCTCGCGGTCTTCCCGGCGAAGCTGAACATTGGCCCACGGACGATGACCCGTACGCGGGTCGCGCAGGCCAACCGGCTTCAACGGGCCGAAACGGATCGTATCCGCACCGCGCTTTGCCATAATCTCAATCGGCATGCAGCCCTCGTACACGCCCGGTTTTCCGTCAAAATCGTGCAGCGGCGCGCCTTCCGCCGCAATCAGCGCTTCATAGAACGCTTCGTATTGCTCCTTGTTCATTGGACAGTTGAGATAATCCTCTTCACCTCCGCGCTCATAGCGCGAAGCATAAAACGTTTCGCTGAGATCGACGCTTTCTGCTGTAACGATCGGAGCGGCAGCGTCAAAAAAGCTGAGCCTTCCGCCGCAAAGGGAGCCGATCTCCTCCGCCAGCGCGCCGTCGGTCAGCGGACCTGTGGCAATTACCGAAAAGCCGCCCTGCGGCAAAGCAGCCGCCTCCTCGCGCCGAACCTGAATCAGCGGATGCGCCATGATTTTTTCGGTGACCAGCCCGGAAAAGCGCTCCCGGTCAACGGCGAGCGCTCCGCCCGCCGGAACGCGGCATTGCTTTGCACAAGGCACCAACAGCGAACCAAGCAGCTCCATTTCCGCTTTGAGCAAGCCTGCCGCGCTTTCCACCCGTTCCGCTTTAAGAGAATTTGAGCAGACCAACTCCGCAAATCCCTGACTGCGGTGTGCCGGGGAAAAACGCTGCGGCTTCATTTCCCAGAGGACAACGGGGACTCCTCTTTGTGCAAGCTGCCACGCAGCCTCGCATCCGGCCATCCCCGCGCCGATCACCTGTACCGTGTCGCTCATTGCTCGCCGTCCTCTTTTTTTTCTTCCGTGCGCTGGTAACCGCAGCCTTCCTTCGCACAGTACACCTTGGGCGTTTTGCCTTTTTTGCGGTAAAGGATCTCTCCGCATACCGGGCACTTTTCGTTCAACGGCTCGTCCCAGGAAACAAAATCGCAATTGGGGTAGTTGGAACAGCCGTAAAACAGCCTGCCGCGCTTTGATTTCTTTTCGATCACCTTTCCGCCGCACTTCGGGCAGACCGCGCCGGTTTCCACAACGATCTTTTTGATATTCTTGCACTCCGGATATCCGGGACATGCGATAAACTTTCCGAAACGCCCTGTTTTTACAACCATGCGGCGACCGCATTTTTCACAGATAAAATCCGTTTCCTCTTCCTTGAGCTTAATTTTAACGCCTTCCATGCTTTCCTTGGCGCTCTTCAGGGTTTTGTCAAAATCATCATAAAAAGAACGAACCGTTTCCACCCATTCGCTTTTCCCCGATTCCACCGCATCAAGGTCGCTTTCCATCTGCGCGGTAAATTTGACATTAACGATTTTAGGGAACTTGTCCTTCATCAGCTTGGTGGTCACTTCGCCCAGCTCGGTTGGCTTCAGCTGTTTTGCCTCGCGTTCCACGTAATCGCGCGAGGTAATGGTTGAAATCGTCGCTGCATAGGTCGATGGGCGGCCGATCCCGTTTTCTTCAAGCGCTTTAATCAGCGTTGCTTCACTGAAACGGGCAGGTGGTTGAGTAAAGTGCTGATTGCCCACCAGCTCTTTGCAGCGCAGCATCATACCTTTTTCCATCGGCGGCAGCGCAGCGCCTGCTTTCTCCTCTTCATCCTTTGCCTCTTCGTAAAGAGCCGTGAATCCGTCAAAAGTCACGCTGTACCCTGACGCTTTAAACAGGTAATCTCCTGCGGTGATTTCCGCCTGTGTGGTTGCCTGCAGGCAATTCGCCATTTGACAGGCCACAAAACGCTCCCAAATGAGCTTGTAAAGCTTATACTGGTCATTGGTCAGGTTGGGCCGCACCCGTTCCGGGGTAAGCGCCGTCATGGTGGGGCGAATCGCCTCGTGGCCATCCTGTGCTCCCTTGCGGGTTTTAAAATGGCGCGGCTCCTCCGGAACATACCTGTCGCCATACGTTTCGCGAATATAGGCTGCGGCGTCGGCCAATGCATCCTCCGAAAGCCGGAGCGAATCGGTACGCATATAAGTGATCAGACCGATCGCGCCCATTCCGGTGATTTCAACGCCTTCGTAAAGCTCCTGCGCAATTTTCATGGTGCGCTTGGACTGAAAACCCAGCCGCCGGGAGGCCTCCTGCTGCAGGGTGGATGTGATGAACGGCGGCGCGGGCGAACGGCGGCGCGTCCCCTTTTTCAGCGAAGTGATCTGATATTCCGCATCCTTCAAAGCAGCCAGAATACGGTCAGCCTCTTCCTGATTCGCTATCTTCATTTTTTCACCTGCTGCGGTACCGTAAAACGAAGCGGGAAAAACCTTTTTGCCTCCCTTGGGAACGAGCTTGGCATCAAGCGTCCAATATTCCTCGGGAACAAACGCGCGGATCTCCTCCTCACGGTCCACGATCAACCGCACGGCGACCGACTGCACGCGTCCCGCGGAAAGCCCCCGGCGGATTTTCTGCGAAAGGAACGGGCTGAGCTTGTAACCCACCAATCGGTCGAGAATGCGGCGTGCCTGCTGCGCATTGACCAGATCAATATCGATCTTACGCGGGGCGGACATTCCGCTGCTCACACCCGTTTTGGTGATCTCATTGAATGTAACGCGGTTGTCGTCGTCCAGACTGAGACCCAGCAGGTATGCAAGATGCCACGAAATGGCTTCTCCCTCACGGTCGGGGTCGGTTGCAAGGTAAACTCTATCACTCTTTTTTGCCAACGCCTCCAACTCGCTTACCAGCTTTTCCTTTCCTTTAATCACTTCATATTTCGGTTTGAAATCTTTTTTGACATCAACGCTGAGCCGCTTTTCCGGCAAATCGCGCACATGTCCCATGGAAGCGACAACTTCGTATCCGCTGCCCAAATATTTTTTGATGGTCTTTGCTTTTGCGGGAGATTCCACAATGACCAAATTTGACATGTTCAGCTTCCTTTCCATAACACCGACATTCTGCTGCCGGATTCTATTGTAACGCGGTTTTCCGAAAAAAACCGCCGGATATTCAAAAATCGTTTGCCTGTCGGTATTGTTTGCCGGGCAGAGCTTCGATCAAGCCTTCCATCTCCAGTTCGGTAACGGCACTGAGCACCTCCCTTGCCGAAATATGCGCCTCCGCGGCAAGCTCATCCACGGGAAGCGGCTGGGGTCTGAGCACGCGAAGCAGGGCTAACGCCTCAGGGGAAAGGCTGTCCGGAACAGCAGCCGCTTTGGCCGCCTACTTTCTCCAGCGGGCTCCCCGCTTCGCCGGATTCTGCGTTTGACAAAG
>JAHZES010000120.1:0-1717 GCA_019421725.1 Clostridiales bacterium
TTTCGATCACCGGCAGCAAAAGCTCTGCTTTTGAACTGTTCGAGGCTGCAAAAGCCACCTGCATACCTAAAATGGCTGCAGAACAGGAGCTCATCAACGAAACCAAAAAACGGATCTGTTTCATGCAGGCACCGTCCCCTATCCTTAATTTCCTTTTCATTATACATAAATCCCGAAAAAAAATCAACGTGCGAATCAATATGCTGAAATGATTTCTTTTCATTTGTCGTTTTTTGATTTGAGGACTGGAAAAAAGAAAATTTTTTTAATATAATAGGATTAGTTCAAAATCATCCAGAGGCTTTGCAGTGAAATCTTATTTATGTTCTCAGTTTATAACAATTCGAAAGGATGATTGTCTGATGACAGGTCAAAATTTTCTTCCGCGTACCACGCTTGGCCAGGTTGGTATTCCCACACAGATTATTCAGAATCTGCTTGACCGCTTTGAAAAGGACAAGCTAACGATTCACAGCATGATGCTGGTACGCTACGGAAAAGTGGCTGCGGAATGCTGGTGGAAACCGTATGCACCGGAGCTTCCGCACCACATTTATTCTTTCAGTAAAAGCTTTACCTCTACTGCTGTCGGTTTTGCCATTGCGGAAGGATACTTTTCGCTTAACGACCATGTAGCCGATTTTTTTGGCGATAAAATCAAACCGATCGCCGATTCCCGCATTCGCCTGCTGACAGTACGTCATTTGCTTACGATGAGTTCCGGAATTATGGCAAATGAACTGATTGCCGCTTCCGATACCGACTGGGCCGAAATTTTCCTGAATTCACCAATGGCCTTTGACCCCGGCAGCGCATTTCACTATAACAGCATTAACAGCTATCTCTTAGCGTGCATCGTCAAGCAAACGACCGGTCTGGGGCTTTGCGACTACCTGCGGCCGCGCCTGTTTGAGCCTCTCGGCATTTCAGATGTTCGCTGGGAAACCAGCCCCGACGGTGTGGAAACCGGCGGTTGGGGGCTTTATCTTCGTACAGAGGACTTGGCCAAATTCGGGCTGCTTTACGAGCAGCGCGGCATTTGGAACGGAAAACAGCTTTTGCCAAAAGGCTGGGCTGAGGAAGCAACGAAGATGCAGATCGATAATTCCGTCACTTCCAAAGGCGAAATCGATATCATCGACAATAAGGCCGGGTATGGGTATCAGTTCTGGTGCTGCAGAACTCCGGGCATTTTCCGGGCTGACGGAGCCTTTGCGCAATATGCTATCATGTGGCCGGACAAGGACCTCGTCTTTGTTGTTACCAGCGGCCAGGGACCACCCACAAAGGTATTGGATGCTATTTGGGATGCATTGATTACCCCGATGTTGGAACAGGATGGGACCTCCAATTGGGCAAAAAATCCAAACGCTGGATCTGACCCCGCACTGCAGCGCCGCTTTGATTCACTTTCACTTGCTCCAACGCCTGCGGTCTCCCCCCGCCAACCGGAGCTTGAAGAGCGCATCAACCGTAAGGTTTACCGCTGCCCACACAATCTGGTCAGTATGCTTCCGTTTGTTGTCCGGGGCATGGACCGTCTGTTTGTTCGCGGCTTACGGCAGTTTGATTTTAACTTCGGCAGTGACCGCTGCCTGTTCACCTGGACAGAGAACAAAGAGCTTAATTCACTTGTTATTCCGTTTGACGGAACCTTTGCCCGTTCTTCTTTTCTTCTTTCCGGAAAACGGTATGATGTTGCATCCTGCGGACTCTG
>JAHZES010000120.1:1727-6484 GCA_019421725.1 Clostridiales bacterium
ACAATGGCAGTTCACTTTATTCATACACCGCACAAACGCATCTGGAATATTCAGTTTCCTCTCGGAGGCGACAGCGCCGTGGTTACCAATGACGAGCTGCCCACCCTGCGCGATTCTCTCGGCTTCGCCTTTGACATGAAAATGGCCTCCGCCCCGGAACAGCTGGAAAAACAGGTTCTGCGCTTCTGCGAAAAAATCCAGCTTCCTGTGATCGCTATTCCAAGCCTGCTGGATTCGGAAACATAATAGAAAAGATTCCTTATAAAAATGAGCCCTTCAAAACGGATTGTCTGATTACACTCAGGCAGTTCGTTTTGAAGGGTCTTTCTTCATTATGAATTTTTTCTGACTGCATCCCAGTATGCTTTGGCCGCCTGTTCATTTTTATTCTCTGCATACTCGTAATAAACGGCGTCTTTTAAAGCGTCCGGTAGGTACTGTTGCTCGACCCAATGATGCGGAAAATCGTGCGCATACCGATAAAATTGGCCAGGCTGCTCATTATCCGCACCGTCGAAGTGTTTATTTTGCAGGCAGCGCGGAATAGGACCACTTTTACCAGCCCGAAGATCGGCGATTGCGCGATCGATCCCAAGGTAAGCCGAATTGGATTTCGGCGACGTTGCAACCAAAACCACCGCATCTGCCAAAGGGATTCTCGCTTCCGGCAGGCCGACCTGCAATGCGGAATCGACCGCCGCCTTTACGATTGGAATAATCATCGGATATGCAAGGCCAACATCCTCGCAGGCACAAACGATCAGTCTGCGGCAAGCCGACGGAAGGTCTCCCGCCTCCAGCAGACGCGCCAAATAGTGCAGCGCCGCATTCGGGTCGGAACCGCGCATCGATTTCTGAAAGGCTGAAAGAATATCATAATGCGCATCGTCTTTCTTATCATATCTCATAGACGCCTTTTGCGAAAGCTCGTCCACGGCGGCAAGCGTGACCAGCCGACCGCCACCACGCTGCAGCTGCGCCGAAAGAACGCTCAGCTCTACTGCGTTGATTGCTTTGCGCACATCGCCGCCGCAGGAAAACGCGATCCGTTTTTCGACCCCATCCTCCAGAACAATTTCGGTACCGCCCTCGTTCCTCAGATATTCAAATGCCCGATGAACCGCCCGCTCGATTTCCTGTGGAACCACCTCTTTGAATTCGAACACGGTGGATCGGCTTAAAATCGCGTTATAAACATAAAAATAGGGATTCTCTGTTGTGGACGCAATCAGCGTGATTTTTCCGTTTTCGATATGCTCTAACAGCGTCTGCTGCTGCTTTTTTGAAAAATATTGAATCTCGTCCAGATAAAGCAGCACACCGTTCTGCGCACCAAGTGATTCCGATTCGGAGGCAATGCTTTTAATGTCGGCTGTGGATGCTGTTGTTGCATTCAACCGAAATAGTCGACGATTGGTTGCACCCGCAATAATTCCGGCAAGCGTCGTTTTGCCCACGCCTGACGGACCGTAAAAAATCAGATTCGGAACTTGACCGGATTCAACGATTCTTCGCAGCGGTTTTCCGGGACCGATCAGATGGCTCTGGCCTACCATATCATCCAAATTTCGCGGTCGAAGCCTGTCTGCAAGAGGTGACGCCATGGCACTTTTCATCCTTTTGAGATAAAAAGCCGCCGCTCACTGCGGAACGGCGGTTAGCAAAAAACTTTTAAAAACGGGGTTATTCGTACAACGGGTATTTTTCACAAAGTGCGCAAACCCCGGCGCGGATTGCATCGGCCTTGCCGGCAAAATCGGTGATTGCATCGGAAATAAAACCAGCGATCTTGTCCATGTCGTCTTCCTTTAAACCGCGGGTGGTAACAGCCGGGGTTCCGATGCGCACGCCGCTGGTGATAAAGGGACTGCGCGGCTCATTGGGAATGGTGTTTTTATTCACCGTAATATAAACCTCGTCAAGGTTCTTTTCCAGATCCTTACCCGTAATTTCAAGGTCTCGCAGGTCAACAAGCATCAAGTGATTGTCTGTGCCGCCGGAAACAAGTTTGACACCGCGCTTAGTCAGTCCATTTGCCAGCGCCGCCGCATTGGCGACGATCTGACGGCCATAAGCTTTAAACTCCGGCTGAAGGGCTTCCTTCAGACAAACGGCTTTGCCCGCAATGACATGCATCAGCGGGCCGCCCTGCGTTCCCGGGAAAATCGCTTTATCGATCTGTTTTGCATACTGCTCTTTGCACAGGATCATGCCGCCGCGCGGGCCGCGCAGAGTCTTATGGGTCGTGGTCGTAACAATATCGCAATACGGAACCGGATTGGGGTGAACGCCCGCTGCAACTAACCCGGCAATGTGCGCCATATCGACCATCAGATATGCACCGCAGGCATCGGCAATTTCACGCAGACGTTTGAAATCGATCACACGGGGATATGCGCTTGCACCGGCAACGATCATTTTAGGCTTGGCCTGCAGAGCCTGATCCATCAGCGTGTCATAATTAATGACATGCGTCTGGGGATCAACACCATAGGAAACAAAGTTAAAGTACTTACCGGAAATATTGACCGGGGAACCGTGCGTCAGGTGTCCGCCTTCGGAAAGATTCATTCCCATAACAGTATCGCCCGGATTGAGCAGTGCAAAATAAACGGCAGTATTGGCCTGCGCACCGGAATGCGGCTGCACATTTGCGTGCTCGGCGCCAAACAGCTGACAGGCTCGCTGACGGGCCAGTTCTTCGATTACGTCGACTTCCTGGCAGCCGCCGTAATAGCGCTTGCCCGGATAGCCTTCGGCATATTTATTGGTCAAAATGCTTCCCATGGCCGCCATAACCGCCGGGGAAACTATGTTTTCGGAAGCAATCAGTTCCAGATTCCTGCGTTGGCGAGCAAGCTCCTTTTGCATGGCTTCGCCGACTTCAGGATCAAAACTTTTTACAAGTCCGATCGTGTCCATCATATTCTCATACATTTCGATCTTCCTTTCTTGCTTGTGACCATGCCGTTTGCCCAATCCGTCTCTCAGAGCACAGCGACGATAAAAATTCCGACTTCTCTGCACAGCCATCCAATATATGAACATTATACAACTTCCTAACCGGCTTGACAAGGGTTTGCGGCACACGAAAAACAAGGAATCGCTTTTTCTTTCGCCTGCTGCGGCTAAACATGGTCTTACAAAACGCACATATCCCGTTCACCGTTTGGCATTTGCATCGGAAACCGAAAAAGAGACGCTCCCTTTAAACGGGAACGTCTCTCTTTTTACCCTAAAAACAAATTGCCTTGTTTTCAGCCGATTTTCTGTTTTCGCAGAAGCGATCCGGGCACTGCCGACACTGGACAACGCATAGAAAATGACATGGTCGCATGCGGTACCGCTTCGATTGGCTCTCCGCTTTCATTGCGCAGATCTTCTGTTCGCAGTTTCAGCGGCCTTACACCGGGCTGCAAAAGCTCCACTTCATCTCCGGCAAAAAAGCGGTTACGCTGAGAAGCCCTCAGAATTCCTTCGGACCATTCGGTCACCTGCGCAACAACCTCATAGTCTCGTACATAACCTCCGGAATTCAGATTTTGGCCCGGTTCATCACCGAAGAAAAAGCCGGTGCAGTATTCCCGGTGACTGATTTTATTGACCTCTTCCAGAACCCATTGCTCCGGTTTTCGGCCCGCCATCGCCGCATTCAACGCCTGACGGTAAGCATTGGTCATCAACGCCACATAATATGCTGATTTTGCCCGCCCCTCGATTTTAAAGCTGGTCACACCCGCATCCAACAACTCCGGAATATGTTCGATCATGCACAAATCGCGGGAGTTCAGGATATAGGTCCCCCTCTTGTCCTCCCCGATCGGAAAATACTGGCCGGGACGTTTTTCTTCTGTCAGATGATATTTCCAACGACATGGCTGAGCACAGTCGCCGCGGTTCGAATCCCGTCCGGTGAGGTAGTTGGAGAGCAGACAGCGGCCGGAAAACGAAACACACATCGCTCCGTGAACAAACGCTTCAATTTCCATATCGTCCGGAATTTTTTGACGCATGGCTTTCAATTCCGTAAGAGAAAGCTCCCGTGCCGGAACGACGCGGTGCGCCCCCTGTTCGTAAAAGAAAGCGGCAGCTTCGGAATTCACGATGCCAGCCTGCGTAGACACATGAATTTCCGCCTGCGGCAGCTCTCGGCGAAGCACTCGCAGCACACCCAGGTCCGAAACAATGTATGCATCCACTCCGGCGCGCGCCGTCTGCTGCAAAAACTCCGGCAGCTGCCTCATATCTGCCTCATGCGGGACAATATTGCAGGTAACATAAACCTTGACGCCATGTTTGTGCGCAAAACGGACAGACTCTTCCATTTGCTCCGGCGTAAAGTTTGACGGCGCTGTACGCATGCCAAACGACTTTCCCGCCAAATAAACTGCATCGGCGCCAAAACGCACGGCAGCCTCTAACCGGACCGGATCTCCTGCCGGGGCAAGCAGCTCCGGCTTTCGGAACGAACTGTTTGGTAAACCTGTCATTGATTCTTTTCCTCCGAAGAAGCCGCTTCAGAGGAAACCGGCTGCACCGCTTTTGCCTTGGCAACGTTGCGTTCATGCTGCGCAAGCGTAGTAGCGTAGTACGTCTTACCGTTCACATCGGCTACAAAATAACAATACTTCGTTTGTTTGGGATAGAGCACCGCATTAATAGCGTCCAGACCCGGATTGCAGATCGGCCCGACCGGAAGCCCGTCACACACATAGGTATCATAGGTTCCGGCATATTTTGCGTCAAGCTTCTGCTCG
>JAHZES010000121.1:0-1681 GCA_019421725.1 Clostridiales bacterium
TTTTTGCTCTACTGCAAATTGATCAGCCGCCGCGAATATACCGCTGAAGGGAAGTCAACGTACATGGCGAATCAAGTGACCCGCATTTTTGTGGAAAAACGACCCGGCTTCGACATTGAAGCGCAGCAGATGCTGTCCGACCTGCAGGAGAACCTCGGACTGCGCAACATCACAGAATTGCGTCTGTTTAATCGGTACGATATTTCCGGCCTGAGCCAGGACGAGCTTGCCAAGGCTAAAAAAATCATCTTCTCCGAGCCGAACGCCGATAGAATTTATGATGAGACAATTCCCGAAATGGACGGCTGCAAAAGCTTTGCAATGGAGTATCTGCCCGGCCAGTATGACCAGCGCGCCGATTCCGCGGCGCAGTGCGCCCAGCTGCTGACACAGGGCGAGCGCCCGCAGGTTCTCACCGCCAGGGTGATCTGCTTGTTTGGAAATGTCAGCGACGACGACCTGCAGCGCGTACAGCATTACATCATCAATCCGGTTGAATCGCGCCTGGCCTCCGGCGAAAAGCCGGATTCTCTGGAAATGCAAAGCCGCGTACCGGACGATGTTGCCATTGTGACCGGCTTTACCGGCTGGAGTGAAGCGGAGCTGAAAAAATATTTTGATTCCATGGGCTTTGCCATGACCATAGCCGATCTTCGCTTTTGCCGCGACTATTTTCGTGATGAGGAACACCGCGACCCGTTTGTAACGGAGCTGCGTGTGATCGACACCTATTGGTCGGATCATTGCCGCCACACCACATTCCAGACGAGACTGAACCATATTGAAATTGAAAAGGGTGCGCTTTCCGGCACCATTGAAGCGGCGCTGCAGGCGTATTATGACGCGCGCAGCGAAGTTTACGGAAAAACAGATCGCCCCATCTGCCTGATGGATATGGCTGTTATGGGTATGAAGCTGCTGAAAAAGCGCGGCATGATCCCGGATCTCGACATCAGCGAAGAGATCAACGCCTGCTCCATTCAGGTTCCCGTTGTCATTGACGGAAAAACCGAACAGTGGCTGGTGCAGTTTAAAAACGAGACGCACAATCACCCGACGGAAATCGAGCCGTTCGGCGGCGCGGCGACCTGTCTTGGCGGCGCGATCCGCGATCCTCTTTCCGGCCGCTCTTATGTTTATCAGGCGATGCGTGTTACCGGCTCCGGCGATCCGCTGACCCGCTTTGAGGACACGCTGCCCGGCAAGCTGCCCAGCAAAAAAATTACGCGCGGAGCCGCGCACGGTTACAGCTCCTACGGAAACCAGATCGGCCTTGCCACCGGCCAGGTAACAGAATTTTATGACAACGGCTACATGGCAAAACGTATGGAGATCGGCGCGGTGATCGGCGCATCTCCCAAGGAAAATGTCGTCCGCGGTATTCCCGCAGAGGGAGACATTATTGTGCTGCTCGGCGGACGAACCGGCCGCGACGGCTGCGGCGGCGCAACCGGTTCGTCCAAGGCGCATACCGAACAGTCGATTGAGACCTGCGGCGCCGAGGTCCAAAAGGGAAATCCACCTACCGAGCGCAAAATTCAGCGCCTTTTCCGCAAAAAAGAAGTGGCGCGAATGATCAAACGCTGCAACGATTTTGGCGCGGGCGGCGTTTGTGTCGCCATTGGCGAGCTTGCCGACGGACTGCGTATTGATCTTGACCGTGTTCCAAAAAAGTACGAAG
>JAHZES010000121.1:1691-6482 GCA_019421725.1 Clostridiales bacterium
CGAAGGTCTGGACGGCACGGAGCTGGCGATTTCCGAATCGCAGGAGCGTATGGCGGTCGTGCTTTCTCCGGACGATGTGGATCGCTTTATTGCAGAATCCAAAGCGGAAAATCTGGAAGCGACGGTCGTCGCTGTGGTCACAAAAGAAAACCGCCTTTGCATGAACTGGCGCGGCAGCCGTATTGTAGACCTGAGCCGCGATTTTCTCAACACAAACGGCGTGACTCAGGACGCTGACGCAACGATTGCCTGCCCCGATGTTTCGAACGATTACCGCACGGCTGTTCCTCCCTGCCTGAACGGGCTTTCCGACAGGGAAGCCTGGAAGAAAAACCTTTCCCGCCTGGAGGTTTGTTCGCAGAAGGGGCTTTCGGAACGTTTTGACTCAAGCATCGGCGCGGCTACGGTTCTGATGCCCTTTGCCGGAACCTATCAGCTGACTCCAGAAGAAGCCATGGTTGCAAAAATTCCGCTGGAGCACGGCCAAACCGATACGGCAACTGCCATGAGCTTCGGTTTTATTCCGGGTATCAGCCGCTTTTCCCCGATACACGGCGCTGCATGGGCCGTGACCGAGTCGTTGGCCCGTCTGGCGGCCGTCGGCGCCGACCCGCTGACCGCGCGCCTGACGTTTCAGGAATATTTTGAACGCCTGCACAATGACCCTTCCCGCTGGGGCAATCCCACCGCCGCGCTGCTCGGCGCATTCCTTGCACAGCGCGAGTTCGGCGTACCCTCTATCGGAGGAAAGGACAGCATGTCCGGCTCGTTTGAACAGCTGGACGTTCCGCCGACGCTGGTCAGCTTCGCCGTCGCGATGACTACCGCCTCCGGTACCGTATCGGCTGCATTTACGGAAGCCGGGCGCAGCGTCTGCTTTGTTCCGATGCCGATGGACAGCGCAACGCACCTTCCCGATTTTTCCGCAGCCAAAAAACTGTTTGCCGCCGTGGCTGCGCTGCAGGCCGAACACAAAATTACCGCTGCGGCTGTTGTGCATGACGGCGGTCTTTCCGCAACGCTTACCAAGATGTGCTTCGGAAACCGGATCGGCTTCCGTTTTGCCGAAAAATATGACGCTCAGACACTGTTCGCGCCGCTGTGCGGCTCGCTGATTTTGGAGGGAGACATTCTGGACGACCTGAAGGCCGCCGGCGTTTCCGCAAAGCTCTTAGGAAAAACCACCAACGAAGATTCAATTGCCGTCAACGGCGAAGCTCTTTCTCTGGAGGAACTGGCGCAGGCCTGGCTCGCTACGCTGGAGTCAGTATTCCCGAACCGCGCAAAAACGAAAGCCTCACTGACGGATGTAACGCTCTTTACGCAGCGCAGCGAAACGGCTCCTGCCATTAAGGCTGCCAAACCAAAGGTGTTTATTCCCGCTTTCCCCGGTACCAACTGCGAAGTGGACTCCGCACGCGCCTTTGAAGCCGCCGGCGCCGAGCCGGAGATTTTGATCGTACGCAATCTCACCTCCTCCGATATTGAAGAGACGATTGACGCCATGGTAAAAAAGATCGATGCGGCGCAGATCGTTATGCTGCCCGGAGGTTTTTCCGGCGGCGACGAGCCGGACGGTTCCGGCAAATTTATCGCAACCACTCTGCGCAATCCGCGTGTTGCAGACGCAGTGATGCGCCTGCTCCGTGAACGTGACGGTCTGATGCTGGGAATCTGCAACGGTTTTCAGGCGCTGATTAAGCTGGGGCTTGTTCCTAACGGCACAATTACCGAAATTGCTCCAAATGACCCGACGCTGACTTTTAACACCATCGGACGCCATGTTTCCCGCATGGCTTATACCCGGATCACCTCTGTCAAATCGCCGTGGTTTGCGGGCGTAAACGCCGGAGATGTGTTTGCGGTGCCGGTTTCTCACGGCGAAGGGCGCTTTGTCGCAGACAAGGCAACCATTGAAAGCCTTGCATCCAACGGGCAGATCGCTACGCAATACTGCTCGCCGGACGGCTCTCCCTCGCTCGACATCACCTGGAACCCGAACGGATCGGAATTTGCAATTGAAGGCATCACCAGCCCGGACGGACGCATTTTGGGGAAAATGGGGCATTCCGAACGCCGCGGAGAAAATCTTTACAAGAATGTGCCCGGCAACAAGGATCAAAAGATCTTTGCTTCCGGTGTCGCTTACTTCAAATAAAATATTTTCCGGGAGGGTTGTTTGATGAACGAACTCTGGGCTCGGCTTTTGCTTGCCGGTGTCGGTATGGTATGCGGTTCAGTGCCGTTTATTTATTCAATTATTAAACGCAACGCGATCTGGGGCGCTGTTGTTATGGTTGCCTGCGGTTTTTTATCCGGTATCGGATTCCCGTACTTTGCGCCTGTTCTTGCCGCTTTGGGGTTCTGGCTGGTTTATACCCTGAGCAAAAAGCGGGAGGAAAAGCTGACCGAACAGAACAACCGGCTTTACCGCCAAAAGTTGCGGGAACAGCAGGATGCCGGCCGCGAAGCGATGATCGGAACGATCGAAAACCGGCGCACCGCCAACGCAGCCTGGCCACCCGTCAACCAGGTGGTCGACCCTGAAGCCTTGCGGGAGTTTGAAGACCTCGTTCAAAAGGACTCCGATCATTCCGCTGAAAAATAATGCAGCCCCTGCACAAAACAGGAAGTGGTAAAATGGGTTCGGCATTAAAAAACACCAAACAGCGCTGCGCCATTATGTCCGCTTTGGAGCAAAGCCCGTTTCCGGTAACCGCAGAGGAACTTGCCGAAAAGGTATGCCGTGCCGTGCCGGGAATTGCGCTTTCCACAATTTATCGCAATCTGGAGCGCCTTTGTGACGCAGGCCAGATCAATCGTCTTGTTTTTGAAGACGGTGTCGCCCGCTACGAAACCCCCGGCGCTGTGCACGGTCATTATCTGATCTGCACCGGCTGCAGCAAAAAGGTGCGCATTGAAGAATGTCCGCTTTCAGAGCTTTCTAAAAAGCTGGAACAGGAAACCGGTTTTTCCGTTCTGGGACACAATCTTCAGCTTTACGGGCTTTGTCCGGAATGCCGCAAAAGCACAGAAAAAAAGCATCACAGTTAACTTGTTATATTTCATCGCCCCATATATTAAAGCAAATCTGTTTTCATTTGTTAACGGCGTTAACAATGCTATCATTGTTTTATATTTGGAAAGGATGAGAAACTGTTATGTACAAAATCGGAATCATTGGATACGGTTCCCGTATGGGCGACTTTGTGGATCGCGTTATGGAAACCGGCGGCGCTCTCCCTGTCACTATCGCCGATCCGGATTTGGAGAACGTCAAGAAGCGTGCTGAAAAGCACTCTTTAAGCGGAGTTGTTTTTTACCCCACCGCGGAAGATATGTTGGCAAAAGAAAGGCTGGACGGAATTTGCATCGGTACCCGCTGTTCCAGCCACACACACTTTGCGCTGCTTGCCTCCGGTTACGGAGTCCCCGTGTTTCTTGAAAAACCGGTAGCCACCAATGAAGAAGACCTGAACCGTTTATCCTCCCTGCTGAATAAAAACGAACAGTTTCTCGTTTCTTTCCCTCTGCGCTTTACAAAAATCGTCCAATGTGTCAAAGAAATCATCGATTCCGGTAAAATCGGCGCCGTTCAGCACGTTCAGGCCTATAACAATGTTCCTTACGGCCGCGGCTACTACCACAAGTGGTATCGAAACGAAGAAGAAACAGGCGGATTGTTTCTTCAAAAATCCACTCATGACTTTGATTACATCAACTACCTGTTAGGAGACCTGAAGCCGGTTCGGGTCTGTGCTATGGAATCCAAACAGATCTTCAAGGGAGACAAGCCCGCCGGGCTGATGTGCAAGGATTGTGATGAGCGCGTCACCTGCCCGGAAAGCCCGGAAAACGTTAAAACTTACGGCGACCGTTACATCATCGGCGAATACTGCTGCTTTGCCAAAGACACTGGAAATCACGACAGCGCCAGTGTGATCATTGAATACGATACCGGAATGCATGTGGTCTATTCCCAAAATTTCTTTGTCCGAAAAGGGGCCCAAAAGCGCGGCGCACGGCTCATGGGTTATTCCGGTACAGTTGAATTTGATTTCTACACAGGAATTGTCACCGTATATCATCATAACGATGATATCGTGGAAACTTACCGGATCAATCAGAGCGGTCCCCATTTTGGCGGCGACAATATCCTTGCAAAAAACTTCGTGGATATGATGGCAAAGGCGGCATCCTCCCGCGCCCCGCTGTGCGAAGGCATTCATAGCGCAGATATGTGTCTGAAAGCGAGAACATCCGCTCAGGAGCATCGGTTCATAGATTTTGCCTGATCCCTCAGAGCATCAGATTGCTTAGTCTCTTCTTTTTTTACCCGGTAAACTGCCAGGAGTATCTGCAATATTTCGCCCTGCTGCTTTAAAACCGCGCAATTTAAAGCAGCAGGTTTTTTTCAGCTTTTTCTTCGCTAACAATACAAAAACAGAGATATACCTCCTTAGGTATATCTCTGTTGAAAACCTCTGCTTTCGTGTTTTACTCGATAAGTCCGCTTTCTTTCAGCAAAATCTCGATATCGGTGCCCTTGACCTTTCTCAAAACGACCTTGAGCAGTTCCTTTTCGGCAAAGGAGAGCTTTGCTTCGCTGATCGGCTTTTTATCGATGGCATAGTAACAGGCACGCAGGATCTCACGCACATCGTACTTGCTGCCCCAGACCTCCGGTACGCCGCGGTCGATGTCCAACAGCGTATAGACCGACTCCATACCGGTACGCATGGCATACTCAGGGGTGAAAATGGTATCGCGCGGCGTCTCGGCAAATGCACC
>JAHZES010000122.1:0-6109 GCA_019421725.1 Clostridiales bacterium
TGTTTTCATAAATGCCTGCGCATCGCCTGTCCAGCCTAATCGCTCATCGCGCTGCGGACAATCCGTCGGTATATCCAGATAGTTGCCCTTTTGCCCCCAGCTCACATTCTCAAACAAACGATTGAGCATAAAATTAGAGCAACGAACCGAGCCGGTGCGCCGCAGATCGGAATAAACTGCAATTGCCGTAAAATTCTCCGGCTTTGGTTGTCCGGGGAATTTATCGATCCGAACATAACGAAAGCCAAAAAAGGTGAACCATGGCCGGTAGTCCTGTTTTCCCTGACGGCAGATATATCGAAGCTTTGCCTTTGCGCTGCGATAATTCCCATTGTAAAAATTACCGTCGCGATCCAGCATTTCTCCGTGCGAAAGCTCTACAACATCCCCCGACTGCGCTTCCAGCGACAAGGAAACATATCCGGTAACCTCCTGACCGAAATCCACAACCGTCTCCCCGGCCGGGGTCTGGAAAATTTTTACCGGCGAAACATGCTCATGCTCCCGAATCATCTCCCCTTGCTGCTCGATCAACGTATTTGTGGGGCCATCAAATTCCTTTGCATATCCAAGTTCATTTTGCGGCGCAGTGGCGTCTGCGGTTTCGCCATCGTAAATTTCACTGAATCGAATCATACCGGAGAAAACGCTCCAGTCAGACCCCGTCGAAACTGTTTTTTGTGTTCCGTCGTCATACTGTATGGTCAGCTGCGCCAACAGTCCGGCCGGGATCTTCTGCTTTTCTTTCCTCTTATCATCGGAAATCCATCCGGGCATAGGGCTGCGATACCACCCCTTACCGACCGCGATCCGTATTTCATTGTTTTCCTGCAGCAGGCCGGTCACATCATACCGTTGATACTGCAGGCGCTTCTGATATGCAGTCCAACCGGGCATCAAAACCGCGTCCGTTACCGGTTTTTCATTGATCGACACCCGATAAACACCCATTGCCGTAACTTGCAGTTCCGCGCTTTTCACCTGTTTTTCAGCAGAAAAGCACCGCACAAATTCCGGGCAGATGTCCCCCGTTGGAGCGGGAGGCTGAATCCATTTTGCATTCCAATTCAAAAAAATCCCTCCTGTATTCAAATAAATTGGGCGTATTGTAACGTCTACGTTCACTATATCCGATTCAGAGGAGTTTGTCACTGTCAAAACAACATGGCTTTTTTTGATCTCCGGAAATTCCGTGCAGAAGCTCTTTCCCAGCGTCAACCGATCAGCCAGGTAACTTCAACTTGTTCCTCAAGTTCCTCTACAGGCATTGAAAGCTTTTGCGAAAAACACGTCATCATCCCATCAACCTCGGAATCGGCGGATACTCTTTTCGCTAAGAACACATACGGTTGATCGCTATCCATATTAATCGCATCGACGCCTGTAATTTCTTTTCCTGCTGCATGAGCCAGTAACTTCGCATTTTCTTTGGAATTTTCCACTGCCTTTTTTCGAAGGTATTTCCGCAATTCTTCTTCATTAGACAGGCTGTAATCGGTGGACAAATATGCATCCAGATGTTCCTCCTGAATAATTTTCAGGAGCAAATCAATCATGCTTATTTTTGCCGCACTCTCAAACTTCAGAGTACGGGACGCTTCCATCCTTTCCTCGCCACGATAAGACGGCTGATTGATCGTGTCATTGTGAAGTCGGATCATGGATATATCCACGCCCGCCTCCTCCAACCTCTGCAAAAAGCGTTCACATTGCGTAATGACCGTTTCGGACGCTTTTGCACCGGACCCCCCTTGCAGCGAAAAGTAATCGTTACCTCGGCCCTGTCGCACGGAAACTTTTCTGATGCCCTTCCCCTCACAAATACCTTTCCTGACCTGTTTTCTCTGCTTAACAAATTCATACCCATCCCTCTTTCCTCTAAACTCAAACGGAAATTCATTTTCCTTCGGCGGCAGGCGACGCGTAAATCATTTCAACCGAAGCTTTTTTCTCTCCATCCGCGGCAAAGCTTATTTAAAACGCTATGATCCGAACCGCCTGGGAACCTTTTCTTTTAAGATTATTGTATCGCTTTTTCTATCCCAAAAAACTCTCTTTTACAAGCATTGTCTATCGTTGATATCCGAATTGAAAAAGAAAAAACCTCTCTTATCATAAAAGAGAGGTTTCGCATTTGGTGCCGCTAACCGGGGTCGAACCGGTACGGTGTTGCCACCGAGGGATTTTAAGTCCCTTGCGTCTGCCTATTCCGCCATAGCGGCACAAAGTACTTTGCAGCTGCAACCGACTCGGATCGGCGCCGCTCATAATCCTAGCCAGTTCATACCGCCGCCCGGCACGGTCCAAAAGGCGAACATCCGTATACGTACGCGCGTCGCGCACCTGCTTTTCGATCAACAGGTGACTGTTTGCCTGTGCGGCAATCTGCGCCAGATGTGTAACGCAGAGCACCTGCCGGTTCTGCGCCACCTGCCGAAGCTTCTGGCCCACCTTTTGCGCTGCACGTCCGCTGATTCCTGCATCGACCTCATCGAAAATAAGTGTATCGATATCGTCTTTATCGGCCAGCACGTTCTTGATTGCCAACATGATGCGGGACAGTTCACCGCCGGAAGCAATTTTCGCGATCGGCTTCGGCGGTTCCCCCGGATTGGTGGAAATCAAAAATTCAATTTCATCACAACCGGCAGCATTCAAGTGACATCTCCGCTGAGAAACCTGCAGCTTAACACCCGGCATATCCAGAAAGTCAAGCTCTGCCGTAACCCGTTCCACAAAAATTTTCGCAGCCTGGCTTCTTTTTTCCGAAAGAGCAAGCGCAAGCGTCTTTGCTTTTGTCCCCGCCTGACGATACTCTTCTTCCAGTTTGGCGCGGCGCTCGTCGGCAAATTGAATGGAGTCAAGCTCCTGCTTCGCTTTTTCCAAATAAGCAAGCATATCCTCTTCGGATTTACCATATTTAAGCCCCAGGCGATAAAGCGTATCCAGGCGCTCTTCAATTCGGTCAATCTCTTCCGGATCAAAATCAGCCTGCTCCGCATAGCTTCGCAGATCTTCACCGATATCCTGAAGTTCATAGGATATCTCCATAGTGCGGTCTGCCATATTTTGCAGTGCAGGGAGATATTTTGCTGCTTCAGCAAGCATTTGAGAAACCTCCGCCAGCTGCTGCACCACCCCGGACGATTCTTCTTCTCCGCTCAGGACGGAACGAACCGTCCCAATGCCCGTTGCTATTTTTTCCGCATTGGAAATCATCGCCTTGCGCGCAGAAAGCTCTTCGCGCTCTCCGGGCGATATTTCCGCCTGCTCCAGTTCGTTGATCTGATACTGCAGCAAATCTATTCGACGCTCTTTATCCTGTATATCCAAATTCAGCGAATCCATCTGGTGCTTCAGCTCCACCGCACAGCGATACGCCTGATAGTACTCCTCCAGCTGCCACTGAAGATCGCCAAGGCTGTCAAGATAATGAATATGCAAGTGCGGAGAAAGGAGCTGCTGATTTTCATGCTGCCCATGAATATTGACCAGACTTTTACCGATATCTCGAACCATGGAGGCTGTTGCCGGAATTCCGTTAACACGAAAGCTGCTTTTTCCGTTCTGCGAAATTTCCCGCTGAACCAGTACGGTGCCTTCCTCGTCCTGCAGCCCAAGCTCGTTCAGGGTTGCGCGTGCACGAACTGAAATATCTTCAAAAAGCGCGGTCACCCTTGCTTTTTCGGCTCCGGTTCGAATCAGCTCCCGGCTGGTGCGTTCGCCAAGCACCGCATTGAGTGAATCAATAATTATCGACTTTCCTGCGCCGGTTTCGCCGGTCAGCACATTAAGTCCGGGGTGGAAATCGATAGAAGAACGTTCAATCACCGCAATATTTTCAATATTCAGGTTGGTCAACATCTGCCGCGCCCCCTCTTAAAAAAATCTGTAAAACACAGACTATTTTACAAGCAGCTTTTTCAGTTCTGAAACAAGCGAAACCGCTGCGTTTTCGTTCCTGACCACAATAAAAATCGTATCGTCGCCCGCAAGTGTTCCAACAACGCCTTCCCAATGCATGGAATCCAGCGCGGCACAGACCGCCTGCGCCATTCCTACCAGACAACGAATCACAACCATATTGCCTGCAAAATCGATTGTACTGACCGAATCGCTGAAAAGCGCGTGAAATTTTGAAGAGATATCTGTCGCAGTATTTTTTCCGGTCGTATAACGGTAGCGGCCGTCCGCCGAAAGCGTTTTTACCAGCCGAAGCTCCTTGATGTCACGTGAAACAGTTGCCTGCGTCACATCATAATTCTGAAGCTTCAGCCATCTTAAAAGTTCCTCCTGTGTATCTATGGGATGCTCCTGAATCAATTCCAGAATTTTTGCATGACGCTTGGTTTTCATTCCCAACACATTCCTTTCTGACATTTCGCCGCGGCACCGTTCAGGTTTCTTCGGCAAATTTTGTGGTAAGTACATCGTAAAACAACTGGGATTTCAGTTGAATCAGCTTAAGATGTTTTTCCGCTTTGCGGATCTCGACGGAATCACCGTGGGCAATGTGCAGAATCTGATCGCCGTCCACCGCAATACGTACTCTTCCCACCTGCCGTTGAGTACAGCGGACAGAGAGCCTGCTGGATTCTCCGAACAGAACCGACCTTGAAAAAAGCGAATGGGGACAAATTGGCGTTAACAGAATGCAATCCGTCTGCGGATCTACGACAGGCCCCCCCGCAGAAAGCGAATAAGCGGTTGACCCCGTCGGCGTAGAAAAAATAAGGCCGTCGGCGCGGTAGTCGCAAAAACGACGCCCGTTGCATTCCACCCGAAGATCGACCATATGAGGCAACGCGCCCTTGGCGGTCACCACATCATTCAGCGCGTAATAATGCTTTTCTGTTTGCCCCTGTGTTACAACAACATCCAACAGCATTCGCCGTTCCAGCTCATAACGGCCGGCAAGCAGGTTTTTCAGACAGTCGATTTCATTAATCTCCAGACCAGCCAAAAATCCAAGCCGCCCGCAATTAACGCCTAAAAGAGGTTTTTCGAATTCTACGGCATATTTGGCCGCATGCAAAATAGTTCCGTCTCCGCCTATTGTTACAATCGCATGGCAGTCCCGCAGCATTCTTTCAAAATCACAGCAAAACTGCACCCCCGGAGTGTGAACGGCGTTGTAATATTCCGATGCCATAAACAGATGTGCTCCCGCTTCCAGCAGTTTTGCACAGACTTGCTGCGTATACGGAACCGCATTTTCTTTTTGAAGATTTGGGATGATAACGATATTCATAGAGGCTTTCATGCCTTTCGTTTCACAAATTCGGTGCGAATCAGGAATGTTCTCCGTTCAGTTCGCAATGCGAGCGCGCCACCAACGCAGGAACATCCACCGCAATCATACCGGGCACCGGCGATTTTTCGAGAAACATCAGATATTCAATATTTCCCTCCGGCCCTCTTACTGGTGAATAGTCAAGCCCTGCAACAGAGAACCCTGCCTGAACAGCAAAGGCGGTTATTTTTTTAATCACCTCGGTATGCAGCTCCGGCTCCCGAACGACGCCTTTTTTCCCCACGCGTCCTTTTCCCACCTCAAACTGCGGTTTGATGAGGCAGACCGCACAGCCACCGTCTTTTAAAAAGCGATAGGCCACCGGGAGCACCAGCGTAAGTGAAATGAAGGACACATCCACACTGAAAAAATCTACCTGCTGCGGTACCTGCTCCTCTGTGATATAGCGGATATTTGTGCGTTCCAGATTAACTACCCGATCATCTGTTCGCAACTTCCACGCCAGTTGACCGTAACCAACGTCGATCGCATAAACCTTTGCCGCGCCGTTTTGCAGCATGCAGTCGGTAAATCCGCCGGTCGACGCACCGATATCCATCGCAGTACACCCGTTGAGCGAAATGGGAAACACTTTTAACGCCTTCTCAAGCTTGAGCCCGCCGCGGCTGACATAAGCAAGCCTTTTACCGCGAACCTCAAAATGCATCTCCGACGTAACATTCATCCCGGGCTTGTCCGCCTTCTGGTGATCGACGTATACATCTCCTGCCATGATCATTCCCTTGGCCTGCTCCCGGCTTTGCACCAAACCCAGCTCGACGAGCATCTGATCCAACCGTTTTTTCTCAATCAATG
>JAHZES010000122.1:6119-6390 GCA_019421725.1 Clostridiales bacterium
CTCCATCGTCATGATATCGGCAACGGACCTTGCATCCAGCCCGTTTTGCTCCATCTGCCGCCGTTCACAGGCATGAGCAACAAAATGATCCTGTACAGCGTTCAAATGAAATTTTCCTGAAAAGCCCTGTTCCACTAACAGTCTTAAAAAATGTTCGCCGACTCCTCCGGCTGCAATTGCTTCCTCTGCAAAAAAAACATATCGGTACGCCAACGATTTTTGAACCGACTGCTGCGGAACGGGACGTATACGATTCAATTTCAGCAAGGCC
>JAHZES010000123.1 GCA_019421725.1 Clostridiales bacterium
TAAAAATTCCAGTAGTTTTTTCCCGTGAACGGAGAAACCAACCCATCCTGAATACGGTTCAGAAAAACCTGCAGCACCGAACGGAGCTTTTCGTATACCTCCTGCGCAAGGGAGGTATCTGCAGAATATTTTGTGTATTCATCCACCGCGGTGAAATAGTACAAAGAGAAAGAGGGAATACAAAATCCCGGATCTTTCGGGCAACAGATAGAGAGCAGTTGATCCTCGGTCCGATCCTGCGCAAAAAGCAAAATCCCGGCCCGAGCCGCGCGATACTCCTGAAATGCGATGTATCCGCACAGCATTTGATTTCGGCTGTCCATTGTATAAAACGCCTGTTCTCTCCACGGGCAATCTTCGTAATGCTCGTGCAGGCAAAGCTCCAGCGAACGGACGCAAATCTGGTAGATCTGACGGTCGAGAGGATCTGACGGGACGAAATCCGTTCGGCGCAGCGGATACATGGTCGGGCGGATCCCTGCATAAGAGATTTCGGCCGGCGCTTCGCAAAAAATCTCCAGATAACGGCACCCAAGTCTGCGAAACGGGTTCATATAATGATTTTTTCCCGGCCTGCAGATATATTCCACGCTGAAATCCCGCTCGCCGATCCGGCGGGCAACATGCCCCTCCCGCAGGTGTTCTCCGTATGCAATGACAATTTTCTGCCGTTCTGCAGAGATCAGCTCCAGCTCCAAAAAGCCGGCCTGCTCCTGCTGCAGATCAAACAGAAATCTCTTCTGCCCCACCCGTTCTATCTGTTTGGATCCCACTCTGTCCCACAGCTCGAGCTTGCAGTTTGGGCGCGGATACAGCTGCATGCTTTTTTTCACAGGAAGAGCCGGAGAAAAGCCTGTTCCTCTGCCATTTTTCCATTCATCTTCGGCCGAAGCATCATAGCAAAAGCTGAAACCGAGCTGGCCGGTAATTCTTTTCTGGGCGCCGGAACGGTAAGCTCTGCTGCGCCGGCAGGCAGTCTGCGGTCCGCTGCGCAGCAGGACACCATTTTCTCCATTGATCTGAAAAATCAATCCGGCCCTTCCGATACAGTAGGTGCTGCTTTCCGCTCCGAAATACCACACCACCACGGCAAAATGGTTTTCTCCCTTTTGGCAATCCGGCGCAAGGTCGATCCGGTCGGCAACCTTGTAATGCTCAAAATCCGCATACTGGCCAAAGGCCGCCAGTTTTCCGTTGAGATAGACTGCATAATTGCTGTCGCAGGAGATTTCAAGCTCGGCTGTCCCCTGTTCGTAGAAAAAAGTATCATAGAACTCCGCATAGGAATCGGCTTCCGCCGGATCTTCCGCCCAAATCCAGGTGCTTTTTTCCAACATATCTGTCTCCTCCTTTATTCTTCTGCCGCTGTTTGCCACTTCTTTCTCCGTGTGCTTTCCAGACCGCGCCAGCTTTTCCGCCATCACAGCGCCGGCATGCTCCCTGATAGGTCTTACCGCGCGCCTGTTATGCCTTTCCCCCTAAATTCAGCTTTACCCGATACGGAAAACAACGCTGCTTTTTAAGCATAAAACTAAAAAAGCACTTTGTTTTCACAAAGTGCTTTTCTTTGGTGCGGATAACAGGAATTGAACCTGCATGAGTGTGACCTCACTAGAACCTGAATCTAGCGCGTCTGCCAGTTCCGCCATATCCGCATCTGTTTTGCAATCATCTTGACTGCTTGGATATTATAGCACGACATTTTTCTTCTGTCAACACATAAATTAAAAATATTTTTATCCGCTTGCAGAACTACAGAATATTGCCGCCAAGCCCCGACACCCCACACAAGACCGGCTTCCCGCCAGCAGCACGCCGGGCAACGCAGCCTGCTCACATAAGCAAAGCGGAAAGCAGGATGCCCCCTACCATCAGAAATGCAATCAGTCCTGCAACAACACGCAGCACTATCGCTTTTTTCTTCTCGTTCACGCCTTTCACCATTCCTTTCAATATACCGCCGATTTGAACGGCAAGCTCCTGCACGGCACCGGCAACGCAAAGCGCGTCCTGCCGAAAATTCTTTTTTAAGAACGCTGAAAGCTTTCCCTATGTTAAACAGGAAAAGCTTTCAAATGATTCTGCGGAGCCCGGCTCTTATTTTGCGATCATCTTTTCAATTTCATTGACCCGCTGCGAGGTTCCTGGGGCCATAATATAATTCAGAAACAGTGCGTCCGTCACATTGTACATGCTCATCAGGTCGCTCAAATTCTGCGTAAAATAACGGGGATCCACGACCAGTGTCGTCTGATAATCGTGGCAGACAAACGGGACAAACGCATTGGCATACGACTCTTTGAAAATAATCAGCGTTTTGCCGTTTTGATTATCCAGATTTTCGATTTTTTCCAAAGGTTGATCGCCGTGGATAAAACACATATAGCTTTTTGGATTTTCCGCGACCAGCGTTCCCTTACCCAGATAGCTTGCCGGCGTGGTAATGCTTTCCTTAGGGTAATAAGAAAGCTTATAGTTATAATCCGGGTAATAGACAGTGAGTGTGTCTGGATTATTTTCCAGCTCCGTCCGGTCCGCCTTTCCCTTTAAATCCTTATACAGGCTGCCCAAAAAGCCCGTGTAGCTTGCCGTACGCAAGCCGTCAAGCTTCATTGGGTCGGTAATCCCAGCTGCTTTTGCAAATGCGGTATACCCGTAATAAGCGCCCAGCTGCGTCCAGTGATGATCGGTACGAAAATAAATTTCTTCTCCCAGGTGCTGTGCGATCGTACTGTAGGCATCAACCGTCGTTACCTTGTCGCTCATCATGGAATAAATCTTACCGATAGACTCCTTCTGACTGGTTGTCTGGAAGCCCTTCGGCGCATAAAATTCCGAATTGATCGGCACAACCATACACATGGTATTGACTTTGGGGTATTTTTCTGCAAAAAGACTGACATTTTTCGCATAACGCTCGTTTACCTTCGGCGCATAGCCGTAAAGCTGGAAAACCGTGCTGTTGACCAGAATCAGACCAATATCTGTTTTCACAACATCTCCAGATTCATGATAATCAACCGAACTTACCTCCGCAGAGGACGTATCCTGAGAATTTACTCCGCTGGCCGCATCGGACTGCGCATTCTCAGAGCTTGCGTCGGAAGAGCTATCCTCCGCCTTTCCCTTATCGTCGCTCCCCGTGTTCGGAATAAACGTCGGCGTTTTGCTGTCATGGACGCCGTAGAACTTTTTCAGCTTTCCAACATAAGAAACCAGTGATTCTCTGCCAAGAAAAGTATCGCTCAGATAGGTGGATACGCCGGAAATATAGCTGCCGTCCGCCAAGGCGGAAAACGAAAATTCCGGCATTGTGGCAAGCGCGCGCTTTTCTTCTTCGGAATACGTCGGCTTCGGCACTACAAAATTAACCATACCGACTACCAGCAATGCAGAAAAGAAAAGTGCAATGCCGGACTTATATTTCATATATTTTTTTTTCATAAATCAAGCCATTCCTTTCTGCTCAGAAGCGGAAATAAATAAACGGATGATAGGTGTTGCCGGCAAGCATGGCTGTCGCCGTAAATAGCAGCAGCGCCAACACGACACCCTTTACTACATACGCAATCGCCGCCGGAATATTGCGTTCCGAAACGAGCGCCCCTTCCGCGTCCACCTTCGCACCGCTCTGGCACACGCGCACATACAGTTTTTTGAGCACCTTGATTACCGGTGTGCAGCCAACGACCGCCGCCAGTACAAAGAATATATTGTTTTTGAAATACGTCATTACCGTAGCCGAGGTAAACGCGTTGCCGTTAAGACCGAACAGCCCCTTGAACAACGTTCCCATCTGCGAAAGGTCGGTATAATAGAAAATCATCCAGCCTATCACGATCAGGAACAGAAAATAAACGTGGGAAAAAATCTTGTGCTTCGCCAAAAAGCGGCCGATAACATACTTTTCAAGCACCAGGAAGAGAAAGAAATAAAGCCCCCACAGCACAAAATTCCAGCTGGCCCCGTGCCAGAGCCCCGTTAAAAACCAGACAACAAACATATTAAAAATATGACGCGCGGGTTTGCAGCGATTGCCGCCGAGCGGAATATAAAGATAGTCGCGGAAAAAAGAGCCAAGGGACATGTGCCATCGCCGCCAGAATTCCGTGATGGAACCGGAAAGGTACGGATAATTGAAATTTTCGTGGTAATGGAAGCCGACCATACGCCCCATGCCGATCGCCATATCGGAATAGCCTGAAAAATCAAAATAAATCTGCATGGAATACATGATCAGGCCAAACCATGCGCCCAGCACCGGAACCTCTGCCAGATTACTGCTTTCCAGATATGTCTTCGCAAGCTGCGCGCAGGTATCGGCCAGAATCACCTTTTTAGCCAGTCCGACAATAAAACGATCGATCCCCATGGAGATCTCTACCGGCGTTACACGGCGATTGTCAATTTCGTCGGCAATATGGTCGTAACGCACAATGGGGCCTGCGATCAGCTGATGGAACAGATTGATATACAGCAGCAGCTTAAGCGGTTGACGCTGCGCCTTAACATCTCCCCGGTAAACGTCGATCAGATAAGATACGATCTGGAACGTGTAAAAAGAAATGCCGATCGGCAGGTCGATCTGCGGCACGGGAATTGACGCACCAAACAGTCCGTTGATGCTGCCCACCAGAAAACCGGCGTATTTGAAAACTGCCAGCAGCCCGAGCGCTACTACCAGCGAGCCCACCAAACACAGCTTGCTGCCTTTTGTTCCGCGGAACTTTTCGATGCCAAGCGCAAAGAAATATTCCACCATTACAGTTCCAAGCATCAAAAACAGATAAACTGGCTCGCCCCAGGCATAAAAGAACAGCGAAAACACGATCAGAACCGCGTTTCGCAAATTATTCGTTTTTGCAATAAAATAAAACAGCATACAAAGCGGGAAAAAAACATAAAGAAATTCCAGACTGGAAAAGACCAACCCTACCACCACTTTCTTCGTTGTCAGCTCATTCCTGTATTTTTAACTATTTTATTTTACCATATTCATGGCGATTTGCAAGCGAAAAGCACCAATTCAAAAATTACAGTTTTGTTACAATTACTAAAGATTATCTTTCGCAAAAAAATTGCAACATAATTCAAAAATTGTAAATTGACACGCGAAATCATTTTGTTATGATGGATAGTAGCAGTCCAAATTATAAGAAAGAGGGTCGGTTCACTTGGCATCGTCTTTAAAAATCACAAATGAAGCATTTCGTCTCAAATTGAATTTCGGTACGGAGACCCCCGCAGATTTACAGCGACTGACATCAGCGCGCCGCGACCGCGCTGCATTTCAGCTGATTCTGCAGTCTGACCTGCAGTACAGCGTCAACACGGGAACTTCTGACTGGTTTTCCGCCAAGGGCCGGCTGGCGGGCCCGCACGAGCGGCTTCGGGTCGCAGTTGAAGCTCCGTTCCCTTCAAAAATGAATTTGGAGGAATTTGTTACTGATGATGACGGCGTTAAAAAGGCGGATATTCTGCTGGAGCAGAATGTTCGGGAAAGCCGCGCCAACATTCCGTCCGCGGTGTGGGTAGAACTCGAAATTCCAGAGGATACCGCTCCCGGCGATTACCCTGTTACCGTACATCTGTACAGTTCCAAATACTTTGAGGATGAAACACCGGTCCAGAGCAGGACCGTTACGCTTACTGTCGCCGACACGGTCCTTACCGCTCCGCAGGACTGGAAATTTTATCTGGACCTGTGGCAGCACAGCTCAAACATTGCCCGAAAGCACGATGTAGCGCTTTGGAGCGAGGAACACTTTTCCGTTTTGAAGCAATACGCCGCTTCCCTGGCTGCGCTGGGACAAAAATCGATCACCGTTGTTGCAAGCGAAATCCCCTGGAACGGACAAAGCTGCCAGGAGGATCATGAGTACAAGGGGAATCTGTTTGAATATTCCATGATCCGCATCACCCGACAGGCAGACGGACGCTTCACCTATGATTACAGCCCCATGCAGCGTTACATTGACCTTTGCACCGATGCCGGGATTTGCGGCGACATTGAAGTATTCGGAATTGTAAACGTGTGGAGCGATGCCAAGCTGACGGCAAAATGCCCCTGCCCCGATTACCCGGAAGCGATCCGGCTGCGTTATCTGGACGAAGCAGACGGCTGCATAAAATATATGCGCGACGCAGCCGCCATCCGCGATTATGTTCGCGCGCTTGAGGACTATTTTATCCGCACCGGCCAGATCTCGCGGGTACGCATTGCTGCCGACGAGCCGGCCGACCTTGAAAAATACCGCCAAAGCCTGACGCTTCTGCAGGAGCTTGCACCGAATTTTCGCTGCAAAACCGCAATCAACCACGCAGAATTCATTGAGGAGTTTCATGACCGAATTGATGATTTC
>JAHZES010000124.1:0-2262 GCA_019421725.1 Clostridiales bacterium
AAAAAACGCATACTTTAGACGGGGTGCCTGCCGCGGTTCAAAGATGGTTCTGGCAGCGGGTGCGCCGTCTTTTTCTTGCAAATTTTGCGGCCCGATGCTACAATCAGAACAGAAATCAATCGGAAAGGTCAGGTCAGCCGGATGAGAAAATGGATCGGTCGGCACGCAAAAGCGCTGCTGTTCGGAATCGGCGCGGCGGCTGCCGCCGTTGCTGTGGTGGCAGCCGCAACGGCGCCGCGCAGCAGCGCGCAGGGGACGCAAAGGACATCGGTCGCCATGGGAGCGGTGGTCAACCAAACGGTTTACGGAGATCCCGCAGCGGCCGGGCAGGCAGCGGCGGATGCCAACGCGGCCGTTGCTGCGCTGGAACAAAGGATCTCGTGGAGGATCGATTCCTCGGAGACGGCGAGGATAAATCAAGCCGCGGGCAGCGGCGCCGTGGAATGCAGCGGCACAACGCTTGCGCTGCTGCGGCAGTGTCTGGATGTGGCGGAGAAAAGCGGAGGCGCCTTTGACCCGTGTATCCTGCCTGTTTCGCGGCTGTGGGATTTTGACGCGGAGCAGTTTTCTCCTCCGCAGAATTCCGAAATTCGATCGGGCCTTGCCGTTTGTTCGTGGAAGCTGCTTTCGCTGACAGATTCGCAGGTGTCGCTGGAGCTTTCCGGCGCAGGGCTGGATCTGGGGGGCATCGGAAAGGGAGCCGCCTGCGACGAAGCGCTGAGGGTTTATGCCGAAAGCGGCGTTTCCGCTGCGGTGGTTGCGGTGGGCGGAAGCGTTGGCGTTTTTGGCACAAAGCCGGACGGCTCGGCGTGGAGCATCGGCGTGCGGGACCCGGAGGGAGGCTCCGCCGATTCGCTCGGAACGCTCGCGCTGACCTCGGGCTGCGTTTCCACGTCGGGCACTTACGAAAAAAAGCGGGAATCCGGCGGTGTGACCTACCACCATATTCTTGACCCACGCACGGGTTACCCCGCGGAAAGCGACCTTGTTTCCGCAACGGTGATCTGCGATTCCGGAGCGCTTTCGGACGCGCTGGCAACGGCCTGTGTGGTATTAGGACGCGAAAAAGCGGAGACGCTGCTGGCGGAATACCCGGCGGAATATTTATTGATCGACAAAAGCCGCGTGGTGTACGCCGGCGGCGGCGCGGAAAAGCGGTTTACTCTCAGCAGCGCGGATTATACGCTGCGGAAGCCGTGAGCGCCCGGCGCAGGCTGTTTGCAGCCTGGGACGCGGTACTGCTGGCGGCGCTGTTTTTTCTTTGCGGCGCGCTGTTTTGGGCGGCAGGCGGCCGCGGCAGGGGAGCGGTCGCGGTAGTGGAGCAGAACGGCGTCGAGCTTTGCCGGGTCGCGCTTGCAGATGGAGCGGGCAAAACCACATTTGCAGTTCCGGGAGAGCCGTGCGTTGTCATTGCGGCAGAAAACGGCGAGGCGTGGTTTGAATCGTCCGGCTGCCCCGATCAGATCTGTGTGCGGTCCGGCAGGCTGAGCAAAACGGGGGAAACAGCCGCCTGCCTGCCCGCGGGAGTGGTGCTGCGCATTGAAGGAAAAGCGGCGGAGGATGCGGTCACGGGCTGACAGATATTCCGCTCTGTGAGAGAAATCCCGCCGGGATGCCAAAAAAATTGCATTTTTCGAGGGATTATGATACGCTAAAACAGGAAAAACAAGCGGGCTGCACGCCGGGGACCCGGAACCGGCAGACGGCGGCAAAACAGAGGAGGAGTTCCATTTGCGGTCAGACGGCAAACGAGTGAAAGACACAGAACCGATGTACGCGCTGATTCCGTACATCATGCCACAGCGTTACGATGCGCTCAATTCGGTAACGGTCCACCTTCCCTACAGGCCGATCCATGATTATCTGGTGAAAAAACGCAAGGAGGGCGTGCGGCTGAGCCATATGAGCCTGATCATTGCCGCTTACCTGCGCTGCGCGGCGGAATACCCGTTTCTGAACCGGTTTATTATGAAAAAGAAGATCTATGCACACAACGATTTTACGGTGAGCATGGTGGTGCTTCGCCCGGGAGACATGGACGGTACGATGACCAAGGTCACGCTGGAAATGACCGATACGGTTTTTGACGTTAACCGCAAGATCACGGAATTTTTAGAAAAAAACAAGGCCGCGCAGGAAACAAACGCCACCGACACGCTGATGCGCAGGCTGCTGGCCTTTCCAGGGCTTGTCAGCGCCGGGGTCGGGCTGATCAAATTTGCCGACCGTCACGGCCTGCTGCCCCGAAAGCTGATCGACGCA
>JAHZES010000124.1:2272-6313 GCA_019421725.1 Clostridiales bacterium
CGAGCATCCGCACAAACCACATTTACCACCATATTTACGAATTCGGGACCGCCGGCGTGTTTATCACCATGGGAAACAGCATTGAAAAGCCGGAATACGACGCGAACGGCGTGGTACAGCTGAAACGGTATATCCCGTGCGGCGTGGTGATGGATGAACGGATCTGTTCGGGAAGCTATTTTGCCCGCGTGTTCCGGCGGCTGCAGCAGTACCTGAACGACCCCTCGTTGCTGGAGCTTCCGCCCGAGACGGTGGTTGAAGACCGGTGATAAGCCTCCGTGTGTGAAGGAAAAAGCGCGGACGGCGATTTTGTCAACCTTTTGGATTTACCTGCATATTGTGAGATAAAAGCTCATAAAAAGCGGGTTTTGCTGCCGAGGTGTCTGAATTGCTTTTCAAGATTCCGTATGTTTTTTGGGATGATTATTCGATTTTGCTAATTTAAAAGATCAAATTACCCAAACCCAAAGAGTAAAATTCGCGTAAAAGTTTGCAAAACGGGGAAAAATATAACCTTGTGTTGACGCGTTGTGAAAGATACAGTATACTGAATCAAGTCGGCCGCTGGTCAGTTTTCGGACTCAGCGGCTGTTTTTTCCCGTTTTGAAACTGTGCGCCGCCGTGCGGACTTTCTGGCAGCGGCAATTTTTTCGTCCCATTGGGACGGAGCTAAAGGTGGTTATGATTATGTCAGCAGCAAACCCCTGTGCCCAAGTGGAATCTGTTGTGCGCGAGGTGGGATACCCCGGCGTTGTAGAAGAATGTAAACCGTTTGGCGACGGCCATATTAACGACACGTTCGCGGTGCTTTGCCGCGGCGCAGACGGCGCGGAAACGCGTTATGTATTGCAGCGCATCAATCACGAGATTTTTAAGAACCCCGATCAGGTGATGAAAAACGTGGTTTACATTACGGAATTCCTGCGCGGCAAACTGTCGGCCGCGGGGGAAGACCCCGACCGCGGGACCATCAGTTATCTGCAGATGCCGGGCGGCGGCTATTGCTACCGGGATGCGATCGGCTCCTATTGGCGCAGCTACCGGTTTATTGAAAATGCCGTCAGCTTTGACACGGTACAGTGCCCGGAGGATTTTTACCAGAGCGCGGTGGCGTTCGGGCGCTTTCAAAGGCTTCTGTCCGATTTTGATGCGTCGCACCTGACCGAGACCATTCCCGATTTTCATAACACGCCGGTACGCTACGGGCGTTTTTGCAGGGCGGTGGAGCAGGATGTCTGCGGGCGGGCGGCTTCCGTCCGGAAGGAAATTGAATTTGTGCGCAGCCGGGCCGCTTTCATGTCTGTTTTGACCGATCTGCTCAAGCGCGGCGAGCTGCCGCTGCGTGTGACGCACAACGATACCAAGCTTAATAATGTGCTGTTTGATAAAGATACGCGCAAAGCGATCTGCGTGATCGATCTTGACACGGTGATGCCGGGGCTTTCGGTCTATGATTTCGGCGATTCCATCCGATTCGGCGCGACGACCGCCGCAGAGGATGAACCGGATCTTTCCAAAGTAAATTTTGACCGGAAGCTGTTCGAGCTTTATACAAAGGGTTATCTGGAAGGCTGCGGCGGCAGCCTGACGGAAACGGAGCGCGGCATGATGCCTGAGGGCGCGAAGATGATGACGCTGGAATGCGGAATGCGGTTCTTGACCGATTATCTGGAAGGCGACCATTATTTCAAGATCAGCCGTCCGCGGCAGAATTTGGACCGGGCCCGCACGCAGTTCAAGCTGGTTTCCGACATGGAAGCCTGTTGGGATGAAATGCACCGTATCGTTGAAAAATATTAAAAGCACAGGCGTACTGCAGAACGCTCCGAACGGACCGTCGCCCTGCAGTACGCCTGTATTTTTTTGGGAAAGGGGTCAGGTGCGGAAGAGCGCGTCCTCCAGCGTGGGTGCTTCTATTTCGAAGGTGCGGCCGTCAAGAACCGTCAGGCCGGGACAGGAACGCCGGTTCGGCAGCGGCTGGCGCTCGGTCAGCTCGGCGCGCAGGCGCACAGGAGAGGAGTAGCGGAGCAGTTGCATGCTCCGGATATTGCGCACGGCCTGTTCCGCACGGCTGCGAATAGCTGCGTGCGCTGCGTCCGGCGGCAGCAGCGCAGCGCCGAACGAGGAAAGCCCGCGCTTTACCTGCACCGTTTCGGCCCAGGGCAAAAGAGCCCCGGCTTCGGCGCAAAGCTTGTCGTCGCCCGAAACAAGAATGACGGGCACGCCGTGCTCTCCGGCAATGCCGGCATCGATGGCGGTTTCTCCCGCCTTTTCGCCGTTGATCCAGTAATTTTGAATGCGCACGGAGGACATGGAATGCTCCAGCACAGCGGCGCCGGTTCCGGCCATGGCGTGGTACCCAAGCAAAATCAGTCCGTCAAATCCGTCGATGCCTTCAAAACGGTCGTCGCCGCACGGACCGCAGAGCACCTCGTCGACGGCGGGAGAAAGCTTTTCCCAGCGCACGGAATAGCTGCCACCGTGTCCGTCGCGAACAACGACAACATCGGCGCCGCCGGCCTTGCAGCCTTCGGCACAGGCGTTGATATCGGCGGTCATAAAGTCGCGCCCTTCCTGAAACCGGCTTCCGTGCGGAAGAACCTGTTCCGGTGAAAAAATTCCGGAAATTCCTTCAATGTCGGCAAAAATAAAAATTTTCATCCCATTCTCCGCTCCCTTCGGGTCAATGCCCGTTTGTTTGCGTTTATCATACCATTCTCTTTGGCGCGTTGCAAGGACGGGCGGCAAAATAAGAAGAAATGAGGCGGAAACTGTGCATCTTTTCTCTTTTGTGGAAAAGACGATGGAAAATGTGGATAATATATGCTTTGCCAAGCCATAATATGTCAGTCGGGCGGGACAGCGCAAAAAGAGAAGATGATGCGGAAGAAGCCATTTCGATGTTACAAAAATTTCCTTGCTGGTTTTTTCTGCATTTTGTGCAGAAGTCATGCGGCCTGGGCACATTTAGTGGTTTTGCCGCGGCAAAGAATTACATGTACAACATGCACAAAATAATCGAAAAAAATTCTTGCGAAAAAACGAAAATAAAGCTTGCATTCCATACGGAAAAATGGTATTATAATCAAGCGTGACTGCACAAGATATGCGTTGAAGCGGGAGGTTGCGGCTGGTTCAGCCGGTTTTTCCGTGGAGTATGTCCGATTTCAAACCGGGCGAAAAATATTCGGCACACGGGTCAGCTCTGTGCAGACAGAGGCTTGCCCTGCGCGCCTGACGTGATGAATGCCACCCGGATTTTGCTTTTCCTTAAAAAGTGAATCCGGTTTTTCAATGTTCAGGGTGGAAACACCCGAAGCAGTGTAAGGTTTTTCAAACACGCCGCCCGCCAACTATTATTAAGGAGGCGATTCATGTGGCAGTCAAGGAGAAAATCAGAATCAGAATCAAAGGGTACGATCATCAGCTGGTCGATCAGTCGGCCGAAAAGATCGTAGCAACGGCGAAGCGCACGGGCGCCCGCGTGTCGGGTCCGGTTCCGCTCCCCACCGAAAAGCAGATCATCACGATCCTGCGCGCTGTGCATAAGTACAAGGACAGCCGTGAGCAGTTCGAGATGAGAACCCACAAGAGACTGATCGATATTCTCAGACCGTCGAACAAGACGGTCGAGGCTTTGATGGGCCTCGAGCTCCCCGCCGGCGTTGACATCGAAATCAAGCTGTAATTTAAGCGGATGGATGTAAACCTACCGGTTGGCTGGGGTCATGTTGGCAAATGCCAACCAATAACCTGCAAGGAGGAAACAAAATGCAAAAAGGTATCATCGGCAAGAAGATTGGCATGACGCAGATCTTCGACGAAAAGGGAAACGTCATCCCGGTTACCGTTGTGGAGGCCGGCCCCTGCGTTGTAACGCAGAAGAAAACGGTGGAAAACGACGGTTACGATGCCGTGCAGCTCGGTTTTGGCGACATTAAGCTCAAAAACCAGAACGGCACCGGCAAAGGCGCCAGAAAACGCAGCGAAAAATTCCAGGACAAGCCCGTTAACGTGACGATGCCGCTGCTTGGTCATTTT
>JAHZES010000125.1:0-960 GCA_019421725.1 Clostridiales bacterium
AGGTCTTGCTTTTTACTTCGTTAAGCATCAGGGCCAAAAGAATCGGCAGAGGAAATCCGAAGATAATACGCAAAAGACTGATTTCTATCGAGTTCTGAAACACTCTTAAAAAAGAAGGGGAGCGGAAAAGCTTTTTAAATTGTTCCAACCCAACCCACTCACTACCTTTAATGCCGACGGCCAGCTTAAAATCCTGAAAAGCAATGACAATGCCGTACATGGGCAGGTAACAGAAGATCAGGTACCACAACAGCACAGGGAGAAATAAAAGAAATATGTCGTAGTTTTTTTTGTAAGGCTCAAAGAAACGTGCAATACCGTTTTTTTTGTATTGCTGACCGCTTTTTTGGGATGAGGTGTATGCAACGGCCGTCCTTTCGTTTTTCAAGTGAGATCATCCTTTCGCTGTTTTTGACAAGCTCATTATTGCATAAAATTATTCCGGATGACAATCGTATTTATTTGATATTAGCGCTAAATTTTATCACGATTTATTCGAAAAACGTTCATAATTATATGAAGAATTTGATATTTCGTTCCATTTCACATTTTTGTAGATCCAACACGGAAGGACAAAACGCGAAAACATACGAACTGAACTTGAAATTATATATTCAATATGCTATAATGAACAGGACATATTTTTGACTTTGCAAGTGATGATCAGATGAAAGATGAAGGGGAAAGAGGAGCACATGGAGACAGGAATGAAGAAAAAGGCACGGCTGAAATCCTATACAATGCGTTTGGCTTTCAGCATCGCTGCAGTGTTGGTTCTGTTGGTGATCGTGCTTTCCGTGCTTTCATCCCATATTTTTGAGAAAGCCTTTAACGACGAGATTGAGCAATATATGCTGAACAAACTGGAATTTGTCCAAAAGGCGGTAGATACCAATTATTTTTCGGTTGCAGAGCGCTCCTGCCTGACGATTCTTGGGCAACCAGTAGGCAATGCGGTAA
>JAHZES010000125.1:970-3176 GCA_019421725.1 Clostridiales bacterium
CAATTTGGTGGTAAGTGTTTGTGAATCTCTGCAGGCGCAGCGGCTGAAGCTGTTGGATTTTTCCGAATCCATCAGCGTTTATTATCCGCTGAGTAATGTGATGATCTCTTCCGGAACGGGGATCTACTATCTTGGTGAGTCAAGTGCCGACGGATGGATTCGCGACAAAGAATGGATCGATCTGGCACAGAAAAATGAGGGCGGATACAACGCCTGGTTAGGGCTACGATCGGTCAGAAAGACCGGAAGCCAACAAAACGTTTTTACTTATGTTTGTAAAGGGCCCAGAGTACGGCAGGACACTTACGGTTTGCTGGCTCTTAATATTGACGAGAGAGTCATTCGCTCTGCGTTGGACGAAGCGATGCTTTCCTCAAAAGGAACGTTGATTCTGGTGGATCAAAGAGGAACAGTAATCAGTCATCCGGAACAGGGACAAATTTATCATTCCATGGAGGGAGAAGAGTGGTTTACGTCGATCGTGGGGCAAAGCCGGTTTACAGGTTCTTTTTATATCAATAACAGCGAGATGGTCGTTTCTGCGGTGAAGTCGAATTATCTGGATATGTATTATGTTTATCTTGTAGGAACGGAAACCTATTATCAGCCGTCCGCATTGGTTAACCGGACGTTGATGATTATTCTTATCTGTTTTCTTTTTGCGGGGATCGCGTTTGCCGCTTGCTGCGCCTATATCAATGCGGCTCCGGTTCGGCAGCTGGGTAAAAAGGCGCAGGAGGTCTACAGCCATTATGCCACGGGAACAAGCGCAGAAGTAACTGATCCGGATCAGATCGAAGGTATTTTTGACGAGATGGACAGCCGCCTTCGCTATCTGGATAGCGTGATAACGGAAAATCGTTCCGTGGTTAAAAACACGGTTTTGACCAACTTGCTGCTTGGCAGGGAAGCTGCGGGCAAAAACCCGGAACCGTTGATTCGTTTTGCGGGAATAGCGTTTGAAGAAAGCTGCTTTGAGGTCATTGTGGTACGTGTCAGCACAGGTGGGTTATCCGTTTCGGCAGAATATGCAGCCGACGTCATTTTTGCCGCGGTCTCTGAGTTTATCGCCAAAATCGATATTGCAAAGGCCGCCGTTATGATCGATCAGAAAGCGGTGAGCGTTATTCTGAATCCTCCAAACGAAAATGCGGCGGAGAACTTTCCGGAACGGCTCGCGGAGCATCTGAGCGGACTGATTCGTATCCCGGAGGTGTTGATTCCGTTTCATATCGGTGTGGGGTTGAGCTGTTCGGCAATCGAAAGGCTGTCCGATTCCTTTCGCGACGCTGTTAAGGCACTGGCGTATTCAGAGCTTCTTCCGGAGAGAGTTATTTTTCGATATTCCGATTTTTCAGGAAGAGAGGGTTCGGTTCCTAAAGAATTGATAGAGTCGGTGACAAAATCCCTGAGAAAAGAAAATGCGGCATTCAATGAAATCACTCAATTGAAGGAATATTTGCGTAATGTCGGATCCATTGACGCTTACCAAAAAACAAAGGTACAAATAGTGGAACAAATTGAGAGACTGCTTTCACGCTACGGCCCGAAAAGGGATGCAAAACAGCTTGTGCAGACGGCGAGGACGTTGCAGAATGCAGAAAATCTGGAAGAATTTATGGATGGGATTGAGGCTGTTTTACAAAACAGCAGCGAAATTAATCCGGCAAACCTTTTGTACACCACAAAAGCAAAGGAGTACACACAGAAGCATTTGAATACGCCGTTGTCAGCTGAAGAAATGTCCCGGATGCTGAATATCAGCAGCTCCCACTTTTCGCGTGTTTTTAAAAGCACCTGCGGTGAAAATTATTCCGAATACGTCGCGCGGATCCGTATGGAGGAAGCGATCCGAATGATGAATGAGACCGATTTGCCGGTACGCACAATTGCAGAAAAAATTGGGTACGGTGAGAATATCAGCTATTTCAGCAGAAAGTTTAAATCGATTTACGGCATTACGCCCAGTGAATACCGAAAGGAAAAAACACTGAGCGATCCGCATTTTTGATGGCGGCTCTGTGGCAGGGAGCCAAAGAGCAAAGTGCCGGGTGGAATGCAGGTGTTGGTCAATGCATATAACTGTACTGACAAAACTTTTGGAAGGTGATCGCATTGACCGGTGACTCTTATCCGTTCGTCAATCTGCCCCTGCCAGATCCCTACGACGCTCTGGAGCCGTTCATCGATGCGAAAACGATGGAGC
>JAHZES010000125.1:3186-6268 GCA_019421725.1 Clostridiales bacterium
TTAATAATTTGAACAAGGTGCTGAAGGACCGGCCGCAGCTTCAGCATATGACGCTGGAACAGCTGATTCGCAGTGTTCCGTTTATGCGGGGAGAGCTGCAAATGTCTGTTAGAAATAATGCGGGCGGGGTATGGAATCACCGTTTCTTTTTTGAAGAACTGGGCCGACCCCCTACGGGGCAGCCGATTGGAAGGCTTGCCGGAGCCATTGACCGCAGATTTGGCAGCTATAACGCTTTTCGTGAGGAGTTTCGAAAGGCGGCGCTCGGGGTTTTCGGCTCCGGGTATGCGTGGCTCGTTGCAGAACGCGGTCGGCTGCGCATTCTTACATTGCCGAACCAGGATTCCCCGGTTCGGCAATGTCTCTGCCCAATACTTGCCGCAGATGTTTGGGAGCACGCTTATTATCTGAAGCACTATAGCGATCGGTCGGGCTACATTGACGATTGGTTTCAGGTGATAGATTGGGAGCGGGCCGAAAAAAACTATTGCGCATGCGTGAAAGAAAAATGAAGGGATACGCCTTCTAAGAGCCTGCGGGTTCTCAGAAGGCGTGATTTTTTGTGGCATTTGAACCGTTTTCACTCATTTGACAAAAATAGTCCTGTAATCTTCACAAAATCTTAACAAAAATTAAACAGAATCTTATGTTATAATATTAATATTCAAGTCGTAAAGGAAACGGCTTATTCTGATGAAACGGAGGAAACAGGGTTTGCGATATTTTCAGCTTCTTCTGGGAAAAGTGGAGGAGTCTCTGGGGGCCGTGCTGCCAATCACCGCAATTGTGTTGATCATCAGCATTACCGTTGCACCGCTTACCCCGGAAACCATGCTCTTGTTTTTGTTTGGAGCGTTGCTGCTGGTTTTTGGGATGGGACTTTTTTCGCTCGGTGTCGACATGTCCATGATCCCGATGGGCGACGGAATGGGCGTTGAGATCGGAAAATCAAGACGTGTTGGCATTCCTTTGCTGGTATGCTTTCTGGTTGGCGTCATTATTACGGTGGCGGAGCCGGATCTTCAGGTGCTTGCCGAGCAGTTGCCAACGGTGCCCAATCTGGTGCTGATCGTTGCGGTGTCGCTGGGAGTCGGATTTTTTCTGGTGATCGCCCAGGTTCGCATGGTGCTGAACATCCCGCTTTCCTTTACGCTGCTTTTCTTTTACGCAATTATCTTTATTCTTTCGTTTTTTGTTCCGGATCATTTTATTCCGGCGGCGTTCGATTCCGGCGGCGTTACCACCGGTCCGGTGACCGTTCCGTTTATTATGGCGCTTGGCGTTGGTCTTGCGGCAATTCGCAGCGACAAAAATTCCAGCAGCGATTCTTTCGGCTTGATCGCGCTGTGTTCCATCGGACCGATTTTGTCGGTGATGCTGCTGGGGATCTTTTTGCCGGATGCCGGCGCGGCATATACCGCGGTAAAGGTGGCGCAGCCGGAAACAACGCGGGACGCCGCGCTGCTGTTCTGGCACGAGTTTCCCGTATTCGCTGCCGAGGTGGCCGTTGCCGTTCTGCCGATCGTCGGGTTATTTCTGCTGTTCCAGCTGTTTTTCCGGCGTTTTCATCGCCACCAGCTGGGCAGAATGGCGATCGGCCTGATTTACACTTACATAGGTCTGGTAATGTTTTTGACAGGCGTTAACGTCGGGTTTATGCCCGCAGGGCAGACGATCGGTACGGCGATTGCCTCCTCGGGAAACGGCAAGTGGCTGTTGATCCCCATCGGCGCAGTGGTTGGGTATTTCATTGTTCGGGCGGAGCCTGCGGTCCGCGTGCTGGCCCGTCAGGTCGAAGAGATTTCAAACGGATTGATCTCACAGCGTTCGATCAATCTCAGCCTGTCCATTGGAATTGCAACCGCTGTTGGGCTTTCCATGCTGCGCATCCTGACGGGGATCTCCATTTTCTGGTTTCTGGTTCCCGGCTATGTCATTGCGTTGGCGCTTTCGTTTGTTGTTCCGCAGATTTTTACCGGAATCGCCTTCGATTCTGGCGGAGTGGCCAGCGGGCCGATGGCTACCACATTTTTGCTGCCTTTGGCCATGGGTGCCTGTGAAGCCCTGGGCGGTAATGTGCTGACCGATGCCTTTGGAATTGTGGCAATGGTGGCAATGACGCCTTTGCTGACGATCCAGGTGATGGGGCTGGTTGGAAAGCTGCGCAAAAATGCCGCGGCGCGCAGCGAACCGGCAAGAGTAGATTTCCTTTTGGACGGCGCGGAAAACGGAATTATTTACTGGGATGCCGATTGAACGGCAATGGAAAAGGCGAACGAATCGGTGTCATATTTGAAAGGAGGAGACCCTTTGAAACAACAGGCGGAGCCTATGCAGATGGTGGTTTCCATTGTGGAACGCGGCAAGGGAAGTACGTTTGCCGCACATTATAAGACGTTTCAGCTGCCGCTTCATATTTTTGCCGCAGGCCGGGGGACCGTGGCGTCCCATCTGCTGGATACCCTCGGTTTTGCAACGGAGGAACGCGACGTTATCGTCAGCCTTGGCGGCAGGCGGTCGGTACGGCGGCTGATGCAGCATTTGCATGATGAGGATCGTTCCAAGCTGGGAACGAGGGGGATTGCCTGCTCAATTCCGATCAACGGAATGAATGCAGCATTGGCAATCGGGTTATCCGGAATACAGGAGGAGGCGGCAGAGATGCAGCAGGAACAAAAAAATCAACACAGCCTGATTTTGGTGGCGGTAAACCAAGGATATACCGATGTGGTCATGGATACGGCGCGGTCGGCCGGCGCAAAGGGCGGCACGGTTATTCGCGCGCGGTGGACGGGGGCCGAACCGGTGGAGCATTTTTTGCATATTACACTGCAGTCAGAAAAAGAAATTCTGGCTATCGTTGCCGCCAATCAGGATCGCAACGCCATTATGGAATCGATTAACCGGGAGCACGGGCTGACGTCCGACGCGCAGGCGGCGATCCTCTCGTTGCCGGTTGACTCCGTTGCCCGTCTGGATTGACCAAACCGATCCTTTTTATAGGTTAAAAAATCCCTGTCCGCGAAATGAAGTGACCCCAAAAAGTTAGACAATATTCTGAAGTAAAAAATGTTCAAGCAGC
>JAHZES010000126.1:0-4612 GCA_019421725.1 Clostridiales bacterium
GAGGCGGAACGCGATTTGCTCATGGAAGCGGTACACCGTCTTTCGCCAAGGGAACAGCGTATTATGGAACTGAGGTTCGGGCTGGGCGGAGTGAAAGAACATACGCAGAAAGAAGTAGCCGATATCCTGGGAATATCACAGTCCTATATTTCAAGGTTGGAAAAACGGATTATCAGCCGGCTGAAAAAGGATCTTGAGCGGGTGGGGTAGGAGGCAGAAAGGTCACAGCTGCTTTTTAATGCGATCCAGCGCGCCCTTTTCAAGACGGGAAACCTGTGCCTGTGAAATGCCGATTTCCTTTGCGACCTCCATCTGGGTTTTTCCCTGAAAAAAACGCAGAGCAAGAATGCGCTTTTCTCTGCTGTTTAATTTTGAAATGGCCTCCCGCAATGCGATTTCTTCCAGCCAGTTATTATCGTCGTTTTTGTCGCCGATCTGATCCATAACATAAATAGCGTCTCCTCCGTCGGAATATACCGGCTCAAAAAGCGAAACCGGATCGACAATGGCTTCCAGAGACATTACGACCTCTTCTTTTGGAAGAGCAAGCTCTTTGGCGATTTCTTCGACCAACGGTTCCCGACCGTTTTTTACAGTCAGACGTTCTTTGGCTTGCATTGCCTTATAGGCAACGTCTCTCAGTGAGCGGCTGACACGGATAGAATTGTTGTCCCGCAGATATCGGCGGATTTCTCCGATAATCATTGGAACGGCGTAGGTGGAAAATCGGACGTTTTGCGAAATATCAAAATTGTCAATTGACTTGATCAGGCCGATACACCCAACCTGAAATAAATCATCCATATTTTCACCGCGGTTTGTAAATCGTTGAATCACGCTTAATACCAGACGTAAATTGCCGGAGATCAATTCATCACGCGCTTTGGGGTCTCCCATATGCATCTTTTTCATCAGATCTATTTTTTGAGCTTCCGTCAGAACCTTCAATTTGGATGTGTTGACCCCGCATATTTCCACTTTATTATATTGCATCGCAATTCCTCCGTTTATCCTGCAGAAGTAATAGTCAAAGTATTCCCCTGCAGGGAAAGAGCTATGCGAAATACAAAAGAAAACAGGCGTGCTGTGCCGCTGTTTATGAAATAGCTTGCCGGAGACAGGTTCTGATATCGTCGTCGGCATTGCTGATCATTTTCAGATTAAAGGTATCGGTTAGATATTGCAGTACGTTCGGGCTTAGGAATGCAGGCAACGTAGGACCAAGATAAATATCTTTTATTCCGATAAGATGAAGTAGATTCATCGGATATAATAATCTAAAAATTGAATGGAAGTTTGACGTTACCTTTCAACTTTCATGACCATGTAAAAGCCGGCTTTTTGCTGGCTTTTATGCTGTTTTTGTGTTATAATAACAAAAGGGTTGTTTTTGTCGAAAGTCCGGAAACCCTTGATATATAGGGTTTTTAAAAATTTTTGGAAGTCTGCGAAAAACGCTGTTGTTCTGGTTCCTAAATCCGGGGTAACGAAAGTCCTCGTACAGGAAGCTGCAAACCAACTCTCCAGCACCTCGCGTTCTGTCGAGACTTACCGCGCAGAAATGGAACATCTTGCGTCCATGCTGCCGGAGTACCCTGTAGTTATGGAGATGTACGGTGTCGGAAAGTCCTTCGGCCCTCAGTTCATGGCTGAGATCGGCGATGTGCGCCGCTTTGAACGAAAGCAGTCTTTGGTTGCCTTTGCAGGTATTGATCCCATGCCCAATCAGTCCGGCGACAAGAATGTCAGGAGCAATAAATCCTCCAAGCGTGGCCCGCCATATCTCCGCAAAACACTGTTCAATGTGATGGGGATATACTTAAAATGTGCACCTCTGGATGAGCCGATACTGCGGAAAGGAATTGAAGTCGAGAGGCGGTGACATCTGCTCCAAATGTGCGGATAAAATCAACGCGCTGCGGAAATTGCGGCAGATCGTGTCGGACATCAAAAACAGCATCAGGGAGGATGAGAATTGAGGACTTACACACCGAAACGCGAATTCCCGTACAAGCTGCCGCGCAATGTGTACTACGACAATATCAACGACATCGTGGGCAAGCACGTTGAGGAGATGGAAGCAAAGGACGTATTGCACTTGCTGCGCGCTGGGCTGATCGATTGTTACTTTGAGCAAAACAAAGACGCGATCAATGAAGGGCGCTTTGACGATGTGATACCGACGCTCGCCGACCTTGGCCGCGTTCTTGACGAAAGCGATACCGGCGGGATCGCGCTGCAGATCGTTCGTGCGCTGATCGAATCCATGCCGGTCCCTCCCGTCGGAGAGGTAAAAAAAGAACGCGGAGAGATAGACTACAAAAGTCTTCATTCCGCGCTGGTCGACGTTGTAAAAATTTCGGAAGAAACATTCTGGGGCTCAACGTTAAGGGAGCTTTGCGAACGGTGGGAAACATATCTGGTCGTGACCGGCAAGGCGGAACCCACGCCGGAGGTGCAGCTGTTCGATGATTGATTACAAAGAATACGAGTATAGAATATACCAGCTCAGAATTGATGCTCTGTTTTACCCATGTACCGAAACAAGGGCGAACCCGTATCACGACGAAAAAGGGCGGTATAATGAAATCTTCTGAAATTCCGAATTGGGATTTCCGCGACATCTGAAACCGACCGGTTTTTCTCATGAGAACACATTAAAAAATCATTTTGATAAACACGGAAAAAGCGTAAATTCAGGAAATGCTGCAGATTACCAGAAAAAAGCGATCGACTTTATAAATTTCCCGCGCGGAAAGCACGGGGATGCGTTTGTTCGTAAAAACGGAGAAGTTTGCAGATACGATTACGATTCGAAACTGTTTGCCGTAGTAACGAAAGTAATAAAATCGTTTTGGAATCTTTTGCAAGACAAAACACCTGCCGATGCAGATATCTATTGGGAGGGACAAAAAAATGAGTAAAAGTGTGAAATACCCTTGCCCTGTGTGCGGAGAAATGTGCATGAGTGAACCGAGCGGAAGCTTTGATATTTGCCCGGTTTGCGGATGGGAAGAAGACGGATATCAGCAAAGGCATCCAGATGAAACCGGCGCAAACGGGAAGTGGACATTAAACAAGGCAAAAGAAACGTGGAAGAGAGGAAAAACATTGTTCGAGAGTTTTCCAAATCCAAACGCGAAATAAGTTCAGACCACCTTTCACAGGGTGGTTTTTTATGCTCATTTTTAAGGGGTGAGCACAATGCTGGTTCGCAATCTTTTTTCAAAAGTAAGTATGGACGCGTCCGATTTTTCCGCCGGCGCACAGAGGCTGCCGCATGGCGCCAATGCGCTTTCCGTGACAAGCGACGGGACAAGTCCGGTGCTCGTGAAATACAAACCGGTCTTTCTGGGGGTGTGAGCGTGATCGTTCAAATCTTCAAACCGCTCGAAACGGACAACGATACCTTTGACGGCAACAAGATCGGCGAGATCCCGGGCTTTACTTCTTATACCTATACGAAGCACTGGCAAAGGCCCGGCACTTTTGAACTGACGTTTATTTCCGGTTCCTCTGCAGATGAAACCAAAATAGCGGAAGACACGGTGCTGCTGGTGGACGGAGATTGGCTGATCGTTGCAGGGGTCAAGCCGACAGACACAATGACGACTGTGACAGGGTATGATTTTAAGGGATACCTTAAGCAGCGCATCACACTGTTTGCAGAGGAGCAGGACACCGGAGCGCAGGGGTATGATGTAATATCCGGGAGCACGGAAACCGTCATGAAGCATTACATTCAGAATAACGCTTCGGAGCCGAGCGACGCAAGTAGAAAAATTCCGGGTATGACAGTCGCCGAAGACGGTCAGCGCGGGTTGGAAGCTGACAGTTACATGGCAAGGCTTGAAAATCTGTCCGATGTGGAAGAAAGCATCTGCACCAATGCGGACGTGGGTTATACCGTCGATGCGGACAGCTATACCGTTGAAGCCGGATCCATTGAAGAATACGGCACGGATTATTCGCTTGGCGACGTGGTGACAGTGAAAGACATTGCACGGGGGAAAAGCGTCGATAAAGTGATCACGCAGGCCGTAAAATCAATATCCGGTGCAGAAAAATCGTTAAAGCTGACTTTTGGAGATCAGAAGAGGAAGTTGCTGTCAGGTATCAACGAAAACGTTGAGCGGGCGATGCGGGACATTAAAAAAATCGTAATGGATAAGGCGGCAAAAGAAGACGTAAAGCAGGCCGCCCAGGTCATCAAAAGTGAATCTGAAAAACTGTCCGAGCTGATGGCGAACGCTCTCGGAGTATACCGCACGATACAGAGCAGTGAGGATGGCTCGGAGGTGTATTACCTGCATGACGCTCCGACCATGGCCGAAAGTACAGTGATCTGGGAGTTTAATGCCGGCGCGTTTGCGGTATCCACAGACGGCGGGCAGGCCTGGAATTCGGGAGTAACAGCAGACGGAAGCATTGTCACCAAAATCATTGAAACAACAAAGATTGTATCGGACGTAAAAAGCGAGCTGACGGGGCAGATCGGAGAGGTGCAGTCCAAAATTGCAGAGATCGATCTGAACGCCGAAGACATCAGCCTTAAGGTGCAGAATATCCTCGATAACGGCGTAGACAAGGTGGTTACAAAGGTAAGCAGAAT
>JAHZES010000126.1:4622-6250 GCA_019421725.1 Clostridiales bacterium
TGCTCGGCAGCGGCCGCAGACGGCTTCGCAGAGAGCTTCAGAAACACACCGGGAAGTCGGCGCGGCAGATTAAACGGCTGTTGAAACAGGCCGCAGAGACCAGCTACGGCGACGATATCCGGCGATTGTCCGCAGGCGTACCGTTTGAGAAGAACGATACTGTTCAGCAGATCATCGCTGCCGAATTGAAGCTGGCGGATGAATCGTTTCGCAATATCACGCAAACTCTCGGTTTTGTAGATCCTTATGGGCACGCATCCGAACTAACTGATGCGTACCGTAAATGCTGCGATTTTGCGTTTAATCAGGTGGCTTTCGGCGCGACGGATTACAACACCGCCGTCCGGCAGGCAACGAAGAATCTTGCGGACAAAGGTGTACGTGTGATCGATTACGATTCCGGTATGCATACCTCTGCGGAAGCTGCCGTGCGCCGCAATATCATGAGCGGCCTCGGATCAATGAATGAAAAAATTTCCGAGCAGAATCACGACGATATGGGTGCAAACGGCTGGGAAATCAGCGCGCATGCAGCGTCCGCGCCAGACCATGAGCTAATACAGGGCAGACAGTACACCGATGCGGCATACCAGCGACTGAATAACAGTTTGGTGCGCCGTATCGGCACGCTGAATTGCGGCCATACTGCGTTCCCAATCGTGCTCGGTGTCAGTCAGCCGCAATACACCGAGGAACAGCTTGACCGGATGCGGCAGGAGAACGAAACCGGCGTAACAGTAAACGGCCGGCACTACACCACGTACGAAGCGACGCAGCGGCAGCGTGCGATGGAGCGTGCGATGCGCAAGCAGAAGCGGCGGATTGTGGTGGATGAGGCCGCCGGAGATGACGACAAGCTGCTCACCGATCAAATCCGGTTGGGGCAGCAGAACGCGCAATATCGTTCGTTCAGCCGCGCTGCCAGGCTGCGGACGCAGGAGGAACGGGCGAATGTGGCGGGATTTACGGCGAAACAGGCAAATTCTGCAAATAAAACGATTGCAAAATACGAAAAAGTGCGGCATAATAAAGACGGCACGATTGTAGTGACCGACGATTGGCGCGACCGAGGAAAAGTTTCTCCGCCGCGTATTTTCCGGCCAAACGCCGTATTGCAAACCAAAACAACGTTCAAAAACGGCACGTATCAGATCGATCGAACCATCTATGACGAAAATGGCGTGATGAAAACACAAATCCATTCTGGTGCGCACAATCGGCCGGATCAGCACATAAAAGGCGTAAACGGAGAACACGCGCACGACTACACATGGAATCCGGATGGGACACGAGCCGGAAGAACCGATCGGGACTTAACAGACGCTGAACGATCAGCGCATGCCGATTTACTGAAAGGAGAATCCTATGACAAAAAATGATATTGAAACGGCTCTGATGATAAGCGAACCCGCGTTTGATTACGGGGGAAAAGAGTATTCCGTCTGCTGCCCGCACGGGGATCTTTTTTGCACTTGGGATTCTGATGAAAACAAATTTGATTTCCATGGAATCGACGATTTGTTGGAGCACTGGATTGTAGGCGGTAAACCGTTTGGGGAGATCGCCGAGGGCATTTTGCTGTCTATGCGGCAGCCCGGATTTGAATATTAAGCCATTAAAACTCAATA
>JAHZES010000127.1 GCA_019421725.1 Clostridiales bacterium
CAGTGTGTCTCCCTTTTGCTGTGCATTATGAATCAAATTGATCACAGCGGTTTTTAATCCCGAAAAGCTGAAATCATAAGGGCTTCCGGCCACATGCGGGCGCGGCAGAACGTACGCCTCCGGATTTCCACCCTGAGCGGCCCTGTCCAGATGAACCCCGCCCGGGTACGGCATTCCCATAGCACGCGCGGCTTTGTCAAATGCTTCTCCGGCTGCATCGTCGCGCGTTTTGCCGATCACATGCATCACGGTGTAATCCTGCACCTCTACGATATGGCTGTTGCCGCCCGAAACAACAAGGCAAAGGAACGGGGGCTTCAGCTCCGGATGCGCCAGATAATTGGCGGCAATATGAGACCGCAGATGGTGCACGCCGACCAACGGAAGACCGTTTGCCGCCGCAAAGCCTTTGGCAAAATTCACGCCGACCAGCAGTGAGCCGATCAGTCCGGGAGCAAATGTGACAGCGACGCCATCCAGCTGCGCCGGACTGAGGCCCGCGCCGTCGAGCGCGCCGCGTACAACGGCGCAAATGTTTTCGGTATGGCGTCTGGAGGCAATTTCCGGCACGACGCCGCCGTATTTTTTGTGTTCTTCCACCTGAGAGTTGAGTACGTTTGAAAGAATTTTTCTCCCGTCTTCAACAACCGCCGCACCAGTGTCGTCACAGGAGGATTCAATTGCCAGAATTCGCATAATTACCGTCCTTTGCTTTGGGTGTCCTTTGCCCGCTATCTTTATTACGGCACATCGACCGTCCACGTCATCAGCACTGCGTCCTCGGCGGGCCTGCGGTAGAACCCGCGCCGATAGCCCACGCGAACGAAGCCTTCACTCTGATACAGCGCGAGAGCCGCACTGTTGGAAGCGCGTACCTCCAGCGTTAAAAAGGAAAGCCGAAGCTCACGAGCACGCTGCTTCAGCCTCTGTACCAGAGCGCGACCAAAGCCGTTCTGCCTGAATTGCGGAAACACCGCAACATCGGTGACCGAGCCCTCGTCCAGCACAAAGCTCATTCCCGCATAACCGACGACTCTCTCTCCCGCCATTGCGACGAAGAGCTCTGTTCTCTCGTCTGAAAGCGCATCCTCCAGCTGGCTGCGTGACCACGGTTCTGAAAAGCACTCCCGTTCCAGCTCTGAAACCACATCGAGATGCTCTTTGGAAAATGGAAGAATCACAGCCTTACACACGGTTTTTCACCCTCTGTATCAGGATGCCAAGCGCCGCCGAAAGCTCCTCCCGGCAGGCACGGTAAGCTTCAATATCCTCTCCAAACGGATCCCGGATATCGCCGAGCACATAGATTTTCTCTCTTGGCGCGCCCGCCTGCTCCAAAATATACGCGTGTGTCGGGCTGACCGTTACGATCAGATCCGACGCGGCAATATCGTCGCCGGTAATCCGGTGGGAAGCATGGCTCCCCAGGTCTACGCCGATTTCCCGGCAGGCCTGCACTGCATTGGCGGAAGCCGGCTTGCCCTCCAGCGCGCTGATCCCGGCACTGAACACCTGCAGGGGAACCAGCTTCTCCCGCGCGGCAAGCTGAGAGAAAATCCCCGCCGCCATCGGGCTCCGGCAGGTATTCCCGGTGCAGACAAATAAAACTTTCACGTTCTGCAAACGCTCCCTTCCGTTCGGCTTTCAGGCTTCGCGGATCGAATTGAGCAGCCCGCCCTTTTGAATAATATTCTGAATAAACGGCGGAAACGGCTGCGCCTGATACGTCTTTCCCGTCGTGCGGTCGGTAATAACGCCGGTATCAAAATCAACGTGTACTTCGTCACCCTCACTAATTTCATTGGCCGCCCCGTCGCATTCCAGGATGGCCAAACCGATATTGATGGCATTGCGGTAAAAAATACGCGCAAAAGTAGACGCTATTACACATGAGACTCCGCTTGCCTTAATCGCGATCGGTGCATGCTCGCGGGAAGAACCGCAGCCGAAATTCTTTTTCGCTACAATAATATCTCCCGGCCGAACCTTCTTGACGAAATCCTTGTCAATATCCTCCATGCAGTGGGAGGCAAGCTCCTCATGCGAGGTGGTATTCAGATACCGCGCCGGAATAATGACGTCGGTATCGATATTATCTCCGAATTTATGAACCTTTCCCTGTGCAATCATTGCAGAAACCTGCCTTTCTGATTCAATTCAACCGATCACAGTTTTGCCGGATCGGTAATATAGCCTGTCACAGCGCTCGCCGCAGCCACCGCCGGGCTTGCCAGATAAACCTCTGATTCGACGTGGCCCATACGACCGACAAAATTGCGGTTGGTCGTTGCTACAGCGCGCTCCCCTTTGCCCAGAATACCCATGTGTCCGCCCAGGCACGGTCCGCAGGTCGGAGTGGACACAACGGCTTCTGCTTCGATAAAGGTCTGCAGCAGCCCTTCCTTCATCGCATCCAGATAAATCTGCTGCGTGGCGGGGATCACAATGCAGCGCACCCATTTCGCCACTTTACGCCCTTTGAGCAAAGCGGCCGCCGCACGCAGATCCTCCATACGGCCATTGGTACAGGAGCCGATCACCACCTGATCGATTTTCACTTCGCCCACCTCATCAATGGTCCGCGTATTGGACGGCAGATGCGGAAACGAAACCGTCGGCCGCAGCGCTGAAAGATCAATGGTATAAGTTGCCGTATATTCGGCGTCCTCATCGGCAGAATACTCCACCGGTTCGCGCTGAAAACGTCCCCTGATGTATTCACGGGTCACGTCATCCACCGGAAAAATGCCGTTCTTCGCGCCTGCCTCGATCGCCATATTCGCAATGCAGAGACGGTCATCCATCGAAAGGCTTTTTACGCCGTCGCCGGTGAATTCCATCGACTGATACAGCGCGCCGTCCACACCGATCATGCCGATAATATGCAGGATCACGTCCTTGCCGCTCACATACTCCGGCAGTGAACCGGTCAGCACAAAGCGGATGGCGGACGGCACCTTGAACCATGCCTTGCCGGTGATCACACCGGCAGCCATATCGGTTGAACCGACTCCCGTGGAAAAAGCGCCGAGCGCTCCGTAGGTACAGGTGTGGGAATCCGCGCCGATGATGCAGTCGCCCGGGCCGACAAGTCCCTGCTCCGGCAGCAGCGCATGCTCAATACCGACACGGCCAACGTCATAATAATGCAGAATATCGTACTGATTGGCAAAATTGCGCACCAGCCGGCACTGTTCTGCCGCCTTGATATCCTTGTTCGGCGTAAAATGGTCCATGGTCAGCGTAATGCGGCTGCGGTCAAAAACTGCGCTGGCGCCTGCTTTTTCAAACTCCTTTACCGCGACCGAAGCGGTAATATCGTTGCCGTGAACAATGTCCAGCCTTGCCTCGATCAACTGCCCGGCCTTTACCTCGCTGAGCCCCGCGTGCGCGGCCAAAATCTTTTGCGTCATTGTCATTCCCATAGCGATGATCCTTCCTTTCAGCCGGCGGCACAGCCGCGAGCCGCCGAAACAGGTTACTAAAAACATTTTAAATCATTATAATTCAATTCCGGTCTGCTTGCAACCGCCGGAACAGCGCAAAGCAAAAAAAGTGCGGCTTTTGTCAATCATCACAAAAAAGCGGCACAAATACACCTGTCCACCAGTCAAAGGCATGATTTTGCCGAAATTCCTTGCACTGCCGCAAAGAAAAGTCTATAATAATAGCATTATTTTATGTCTTTCTACGGCGCACACGTGTTGCCGAATGATGTTTCCCGGCGGTGATCTCTCTGCCGGATCGGAAAGGTTTGATTTTCAATGAAATACGCAGTAGTTCTCTGCGACGGGATGGCCGATTATCCCACCCCCGAGCTGCAGGGCAAAACGCCGATGATGACGGCCAAAAAGCCGAATATGGACAAACTTGCTCAGAACGGAGTTGTCGGGCTTGTCAAAACGGTTGATGATTCCATGACGCCCGGCAGCGACGTTGCAAACCTCTCCGCGATGGGCTATGATCCGAAAATTTACTATTCGGGCCGTTCTCCGCTGGAGGCCGTCAGTATGGGAATCAGCCTGGCAGACAGCGATGTAACAGTTCGATGCAATCTTGTCACTCTTTCGGACGACGAGCCGTTTGAGCAGAACAAGCTGATCGATTACTGCGCGGACGATATTTCCACCGACGAAGCAAGGCAGTTGATCCAAGCCGTTCAAAAAGCACTCGGCAGCGAAAACTTCGCCTTTTACCCCGGCGTCAGCTACCGGCATTGTCTTGTATGGCACGAAGGCGTGCTGGAACTTGGCAAGCTGACTCCCCCGCATGATATTCCCGGACGCGTGATCAGCGAATATCTTCCAAAAAGCGCCGCAGCACAACCCCTTTGCGATTTGATGGAACGTGCCTACAAGGTGCTGCGGGATCATCCCGTAAACCGCTCCCGCATTGCCCGCGGGAAGCGCCCCGGAAACGGCATCTGGCTTTGGGGGCAGGGGTTCCGCCCGCGCCTTGATCCGTTTTCTGAAAAATTCGGTCTGAAAGGTTCGGTCATTTCCGCAGTCGACCTCATCAAAGGGATCGGCGTCTGCGCCGGAATGAACGTCTGCAATGTCCCGGGGGCAACCGGTTACATGGATACCAATTTTGAAGGCAAAACGCAGGCCGCTCTGGACGAATTGGCAAACGGTCAGGACTTTGTATATATTCATCTGGAGGTTCCGGACGAGTGCGGTCACCGGCACGAGGTTACCAACAAGGTAAAATCACTGGAAATGATCGATTCCCGCGTACTTGCTCCGCTACTGGCAGGGCTTGACGCTTATGATAATTACCGCGTGCTTGTTCTTCCGGATCATCCGACGCCGCTTGTCACCCGCACACACGCACGCGATGCCGTCCCGTTTGTTATATTCGAGAAAAATGCGCAAAAACCGAGCGGAGTCAAACGGTTTGACGAGCAAAGCGCCAAGGCCACCGGGCTTTACATTCCGCGCGGCTGCGAACTGATGGATCTGTTCCTGAAAAAGTAAGTTTCTTTCCAATCCTTAAAAGGACCATCTGAACCGTGTACTCCCCGTTCGAGGGGATCCCGTTTCAGATGGTCCTTCTGCTGCCTTTTTCAGAAAAGGTGATCGGCCTACCGCGCTGCGATCGCTGCCCTGAGCGCATCGATACGATCTGTTTTTTCCCACGCAACGCCAAGCTCTTCGCGCCCCATATGGCCGTACGCTGCCAACGGCAGATAACGCGTATGGCGCAGGTTCAAATCACGAATAATGGCGGCCGGACGCAGGTCAAACACGCTGCAGACAGCTCTCTGCAGCATATCGTCACTGACGGTTCCCGTACCGAAAGAATCCACAAACACCGAAACCGGGCGTGCAACACCGATCGCATAGGCAAGCTGCACCTCGCAGCGGCGCGCCAGACCGGCAGCCACAATGTTCTTTGCTACCCAGCGGGAAGCATACGCTGCAGAGCGATCCACTTTTGTCGGATCCTTGCCGGAAAAACAACCGCCGCCGTGGCGGGCGTATCCTCCGTAGGTATCAACGATGATCTTGCGGCCGGTCAGTCCGCTGTCCCCTGCCGGCCCCCCGATGACAAAACGGCCGGTTGGATTAATATAGATTTTAATATCGCCCTTGTCCAATTCTTTCGGAATGACCGGCGCGATCACTTCGCGCAGCAGATCCGCACGGATCTGTTCCAATGAAGCCTCCGGTGCATGCTGAGTGGAGATGACGATCGTGTCCAGCCGCAGCGGATGATTCTGCTCATCAAATTCCACCGTAACCTGCGTTTTTCCGTCCGGACGAAGGTAGGAAAGTGTTCCGTCGCGGCGAACCTGCGTTAACCGGCGCGCAAGCTTGTGCGCAAGCGCTGCAGTAACCGGCATCAGCTCCGGTGTTTCGTCGCAGGCATACCCGAACATCATCCCCTGGTCTCCTGCACCAATTTTATCAAGCTCGTCGCCGCCGCCCCCGCGCGATTCCCACGAATCGTTGACACCCATTGCAATATCGGGGGACTGACTGTCGATCGAGGTCAGGACCGCGCAACTGTCGCCGTCAAAGCCGCAGCTTGGGTCATCGTAGCCGATTGCTTTTACGGTGCGCCGCACAATGGACGGAATGTCAACGTAGCAGTCGGTTGAAATTTCACCCATAACATGAACCATTCCGGTGGTCGCCGTTGTTTCACACGCCACATGTGCATTTTCGTCCCGGGAAAGAATTTCGTCAAGGATCGCATCTGAAATTTGGTCGCAAACT
>JAHZES010000128.1:0-2004 GCA_019421725.1 Clostridiales bacterium
CCCGCGTGAAAAGCCAAAAAGCCTTGCTGTTTCCCGAACCATATCCTCTTCCGAAAGACTGATTTGTCTGCTAAGGATATGGTAAACGCCCGCTCCAATTTCCTGCGGCGGAATCTCGTCCATGTTTCGCCGCTCCTCCTCGCTGGCAGGAACACGAAACTGGTCGTATGCTTCTAACGTGTTTTCTTTATCCCAATAAAAGACTACTCCGTTGATTTGACTCTGCGGCGGCTGAATGGTGCTGAGCACTTCATCAAACCGACGTTCAATCCGAGAGCCAGAACGGGAAATCCCCCACGCCGACAACACACGGTGCACCAGTACATTCCGACAAACCGGCGCTTCTTTTTTCAGCACATTGCTTACCTGAGCACGCAGCAATCGGTCGTTCTGCTGCAGAAAAAACGCATCGACCCCGCCCGGAACCGGCGGAAGCTCCATAATCCGATATTGCTGCGGCTCTTCCTCTTTAACGGCAGCCTTTCGTTCTTCCTTTTCAAACACAGGAGCTTCCTGCCTGGTTTCCGGAAGATTCTTAAGCGGCAGCTGGGCAGCTTGCAGACGGTGAACAAGCGTGCGGATTTTCTCTGTTTCAGCACCCGGATTCTCCCACCAGTCCAACGCCCATATATGACAGATCTGCCATCCAAGGGATTTTAACACCGCCTCCTGCGCAACATTTCTGTCCTTTGCCGTTCCGGCATCCCGGTAATTCTCACCGTCGCACATAATGCCGAGAATATATTCTCCCGGCCGTTCCGGGTTGACCACGGCAAGGTCGACCTTGTATTCGGAACAGCCGATAGAAGAATGCACCTGCAATCCCGCACGGTTAAGCGCCTCTGCAACGGAAGCATTCAGGCTGTCTTCGGACACGGTTTCGCATACAGCCGACGTCAGAGCGTCCCTGCCCCGCATTGCATATTCCAGAAATGCGCGCAGCCCGGCTACGCCGCTGGAACGCGTACGGGAAAGATCTATCTGCTCCGGCCGGATAACGGAGAAGACCACCATTTCCTGCCGCGCGCGGGTCACGGCAACATTCAGCCTGCGCCAACCGCCATCCTGATTCAGCGGCCCAAAATTCAACGCAACTTTTCCTTCCTTGTCAGGACCGTAACCGACGGAGAAGAGGACAACGTCGCGTTCATCGCCCTGAACGTTTTCCAGGTTTTTTACAAAAATCGGTTCATACATCCGGTCGCTAACAACTTCAAGCTCCGGATCGACCGCAAATAGCTCCAGCAGCATATCGTCAATCAAATTCTGCTGCACAGAGCTGAACGTCACCACGCCGATACTTTGCTTGCGGAGCACCGGATCACGAAGCCTGCGTGCAATCTCATTGACCACCGCCTGCGCCTCTGCCCGATTCTGCTTTGTTTTTCCCCGGTCATAGTAACCCTCGACCGGCACAAAGCGCACCTTGCTCACCAAGTCATTTGGGGACGGAAACGTAAATAGTTTATTGTCGTAATATTGCCGGTTACTGAATGCAATCAGGCTTTCGTGACGGGAGCGATAATGCCAGAGCAAATGCTCCTGCGGCATGGAAATCGCCAGACAGTCATCCAGAATGCTTTCCAAATCTTCCTGAGCATAATTCTCTTCGTCCATGCGGTTTACGGAAAAAAAGCTTGTTGGCGGCAGCTGCTTCGGATCCCCTACGACAACCAGATTGTTTCCGCGAGCGATGGCGCCTACCGCCTCACAGGTCGGCAGCTGGGATGCCTCGTCAAAAACCACAAGATCAAACGGAGGAAATTTCGGATCGATATACTGCGCAATCGAAATCGGACTCATCAGCAAACAAGGGCACAGCCTGCGCAGCAAATTGGGAATGCTGTCAAACAGTCTGCGAATGGAAAGCATTCTTCCGCCGCTGCGAATCGCCTTTTGCAAAATACCGATTTCCGAGGAACCGGCGAATTCCTGTGACATCGTCGGAATTCTGGCGGAAAGACGGGCTGCAAGTTCATTTTTGGTTAACTCGGAAAACCGTTC
>JAHZES010000128.1:2030-4768 GCA_019421725.1 Clostridiales bacterium
TACCGCGCAATTTTTTCCTCCAGCAATGCTCCGCTGAATGCCGAAAGCTCCCGGTCGCCGTCAAGCACAGCTATCACACCGGCCTGTGAAACCGCCCGATAAAATGCATCGATCAGCTGTTCGGGCATGCATGACCCATTTTCCAGAGCATCGGCCGCCGCACCGAGTCCGCATTTCTCTGCCTCATGGCGCGTTATCAAAAAGCTGCACCAGCTGCGCAATCCGCTCAGATTCTCCTGCCAACGGTTGTTTGCCTCTGAACGAATACGATCCCAAGGGGGTTCCTGACCAAAGCGCTCGAAATCGATCTGCAGTTCTGAAGCGATCACTTCTTCCGCATGGGCAAGAGCGTCAAATGCAGCAACAAACCCGGAAATCTCCTCCGCATGAGCAGCCAAAAATTCCGGTTCGACCGCAAAAGCAAATGAAGCGGGCGATTTTTCTTCTCCCAATGCAGCAAGACATTTTCGAATCGTCAGCGCCTGCTCCGTCATGCCCTGCAGCTGCTCCCAGTTTGCCTCTCCGTTATTCCAGCTGAAATCAAACACGGGAGAGGCCCATTCTGCCGCTTCACGGACAATTCTGTCTTTTTGCTGTTCCTCCTGCAGGCATTGCAAAATAGCAGGGGTTTTTTCCTTTGCATAGGCCTTAATATCCCTGCTGCAGATCTTCAGGCGGTTCGCAACACGGTTGCTGCCGACCAGTCTTGGCAAAAACCATTTGGTCTGCGCCAGATTCCATTCCGCCAGCAATGCAGTTCCGTCCAGTGAGCGGACGGAATCCTGAAAATCTGCTGAAAGCTCTTCACGAAGCTGATCGCGCCGCACACCGGCTGCACAAACCTCCTGCAGCCGCGCCCGCAGCTGTGAAAGCTCCCGATGTTCCAACAGTGCCTGCGTCATGGTACGAACACTTTGCAGGCAGCGGCAAAGCTCCGCCAGAATCTGCAGCGAGAAAAATGATCTTTCTTCCTTCAATGAAAAAAGCCCAACGACCTTTTTCTCCGTATCAGAAAGCGCCAAAATCCGCTTTGCATAATTTTGCAGCAACGAGGAAAGCTTTTGTCTTTCTGCCTGAGAAGGCTCCTGTCGACGTATTTCCCTCAACGGGTGACCGGCTGCTCCTCCGCACGCCAAAGCGGCCGCCCGCAGCTGACCGCAAATTTCTTCCCATTGCCGATATCTCTCCGGCGTCAGGGCGGCTACCGCATCCGGTTCCAGGTGGATCGCATCCACCGCATTGCGGTACTGTTCATAACGTGAAATCATTTCATAAAGTGAAAAGCCGCTGTTTTGCTTCCTGTGCAATTTTTTAGCCGTCGCATTAAGCTCCCGACGCAGCCGGAACAAGCGCTGCGCCTCCTGCTCGTACTCCTGCGGAGATTTGATTCGCCCCACGTTCAGCGCAGTATCCAGCTGTGTTAAAACATCCTTCTTTTTCGCTTTATTGGAGTGCAGCTCCAGGCAGAACGGCTCCAGTCCTATCCTGGCAAGCCGGTCCTGCACCACGGAAAGCGCGGCCATTTTTTCGGCAATAAATAAAACGGATTTTCCCTGAAAAAGCGCATTGGCAATCAGGTTGGTGATCGTCTGCGATTTTCCTGTGCCGGGCGGGCCATGAAGAACAAAGCTTTCTCCTTTTCCGGCTGCACAAACGGCTGCAAGCTGAGAAGAATCCGCGCTGACCGGAATCGCAAGATCGGTCGGAGCGTATTGTTCATCCAACTGCTGCGGCGTGGGGAAATTTTCTCCTGGCTGCCATTCCATTTTTCCAGAAATCAGGCTTGCAACAACCTTGTTCTTTCGCAAATCGTCACTGCGATTTCGAATGTCATTCCACATGATAAACTGCCCGAACGAAAAGAGGCCTAAAAACGCAAATTCTTCAACATCCCAACGCGAGCGGTGCATAACAGACTGCCGAATAGCGCTGAATACACTGCGCAAATCTACACCGCTTTCGTCCGCCGGCAGCGGATCAAGCCCGCCAATTACAATACCGAAATCCACACGCAGCATTTCAAGCAAAGTGATATTCATCTGAGGTTCTTCGTCGCGGATCCGCACCACATAACCGTTTTGAGCCGAACGGCGGACGATATCCACCGGCAGCAGCACGATCGGCGCATACCTCGGCTTTTCACTGACATCGGTTTCGTACCAACGCAAAAAGCCAAGGGCAAGATAAAGCGTATTGCTTCCGTTTTCCTCCAGACTTGTTTTCGCTGCACGGTACAGCGAAGTAATACGCAGCGCAACCTCGCGATCCTCCAGAAAGGTGCGGAGCCGTCGATTTGCAAACTCCTCGCGGATCAGATCCTCTTCTATTGAACTGCCTGTTGCAAATTTGTATATTTTCCCGTCCCGCAGCTGATTCTCGAAATCCTTCGGCCGCGCCAACAGTTGAAAGCTTTGTCCACCCGAAAGAGCATCCTCCAGCTCACTCAAATTTCCGCATAAAAGCTGGATCGCACTGCGCGTGACACGAAAGTTCAGCAACGGATTGCGCAGACTCAGATCAAGCAGCTTGCGTTCCCAGAGCTGCTGGCGCGTCATCTGAACGGCATCCACCTGCTGAATCTTCTGTAAAACGGTCATTTCCTGCGGAGCCGCGGCATCGGCAGCCGCTTCGGGTTTCTCCGCAACATAGACTTCACCGTTAAACGCAGATTTCTTCAGCGGCAGAGGGCGGATTCCGCTGCCGCGTGTACGATGTACATCAATCAAATATTCAAAATC
>JAHZES010000128.1:4778-6100 GCA_019421725.1 Clostridiales bacterium
TCGTCGGCTGACAATTGCTTTTGTGCAGCGGCCGCAGCCTGTTCAAATGCGGTTCCGCCTTTGGCAGCCGATGTGCATTCAACCGCGGCAATTTCATTAACGCCATCCGCCATACGCTTGGTCAGCAGGGAAACGTCTTCCTGAACACATTCCGCAAAGCATTCCTTTTCCAACCAGCATCCGGCGAACGCGTGTCCCTTCAGCAATATGAGCAGCGGATAAAGACCGACGGCCTCCAGACATCCTGCATACAGCAGCGTCAAATCCAGACAGTTCGCCATTTTTTGCTCTGCGATCGTATCGGCCAGCCGAACGCGCTGTCCGTCCTGCTCAAAGCTTGCAGGCGCAACGCAATATTCCAGTTCGCTGCGGCGAATGGCTTCATAAAGCGCCGCCATCTGCATCCGTACCATGTTAGGATTGTTGCTGAGATAACCGGTAAAGGACGAACTGCCCGTCCATTTTTCCATCAACTCGCTGCCCGAACGAATCAACGCGCTGATCCGGGGATGGTTTGGCGTTACAAAAGCCGCCAAAATTTCCGGCATTGCATGCTCTCCTGCCCACTCGTCGAAGGCCAACACATCGATGGCCTGCACAGCCTGACCAATGCAGTTTTTGCCCTGCCATGCTTCTATCAGCAAATTTCCGGCGATTCTTTCTGTCAAACTCAGCAGGTATTCCGGCCGCAAAAGCAGCGCCGGCGCCCCCAGATTGAGCGAAGCGCCCGAGGCCAAGCGATCCACCTTTGTTTCCCACAGATGCGAAAACTGCGGCTCGGTCCGAATGGTCACACGAATGTTTTCCAACGGCGCTTCTATTATATTTTTAATCTCCAACCGGTTGATAACCGGGACATGATTTTGCTGCATGGCAAAATTAATTACCGCACTATAGTTTCCGTCAAACACGATTTGCTCCGACATGGCGACACCTCTCCGAACGATCAGCCAATTGCTTTCGGCAGTTCTCAATGCACGAAACGCGGCTATATTTCATTTTATTATATCATAGAAACTAAAGATTTGGAAATCATTCCTTTTCAAACGAATTCAGAAATATTTAAGAGATTTCTGTTGATTTTGTTGTGCGTTATGTTGTGCGTTAAAGAATTTGGCATAACCTGCTTAAAAAACAAAACCGGGGTCTGTTTTTCAACAAACCCCGATTCCTATTAAGCATCCAAATACGATTTGACAAGCACCTGTAACAATTCGTCGCGGTCAATCCTGCGGATAAGGCTACGTGCATTGTTGTGTGTCGTAATATAGGTCGGATCCTCTGAAAGAATATATCCGACGATCTGATTGATTGGATTGTAG
>JAHZES010000129.1 GCA_019421725.1 Clostridiales bacterium
CAATTTTTCGCGCAATAGCATGAGGACACAGCAAAGCGCGCCCTCAGAAAAAACGCGCTTCGCTCATCTCTCAATCATTTTTTCTAAAACAATCGTAATACAAAACGAAAGAAATTTCAACCCTTTTTTCGCGTTCGCAGTTACACAAACGGATTTCCCGTCGGATAAGCGGTATATTCGTAAGCTATTATTTTCTGGCCTGCAAAAAGTCAATTGTTTCAGCCTGAAAAGGTACGGCCGATTCCAGATTGACAAATAATTAAAATTCGCCTATCATTTATATAGTTTCTGAAAACTATTTTAATAAAAGTAAGGCGTGATCGATCTCTATGGCAATTGCAGAGCTCACCGAAACCATTACAGAACGCCGCCGGATGACGCGCAACAGCATTTATCAGTACCTGTACGCTTCGCCCGTTCCCCGTTCCAAGCAGGAAATTGCGTCGCATCTTTCTTTGAGCCTGCCAACGGTGCACCAGAATCTGAACGAACTGCTGGAAGCCGGTCTGGTGGAACCCGGCGGGCTGCAGCAATCCACCGGCGGCCGGCGCGCTACCGGCCTGACCGCAGCGGCAAACGCACGCTTTGCCGTCGGCGTTTCTCTGACACAAAATCATATCCGCTTTCTGGCAGAGAACCTTCACATGGAGGAAATTGCCTATCAAAAAACGCCTTTGCGCAAAACGCCGCGCCACGAAGAGCTTGGCCGGCAGATTGCCGTGGGATTGGAATCCTTTCTGGATCAGGCCGGATTGGACCGGCAAAAGCTGTTGGGAGTCGGTATCGCCGTCCCCGGAATTTTCAACGCGCAGGGGGACCAGATCCTTCTGGCGCCCACCATGCAGCTGCACGGCGTCAGTACCGCGCAGCTGACGTCAGCATTGCCGTATCCTCACTTTGTCTGCAACGATGCCACCGCAGGAGGGTACGCGGAATGGTTTGCGCAGGATTCGAGAGAAAGCATCGCTTACCTCTCTCTGGAAAACGGCGTGGGAGGCGCTCTTCTTCTTGACGGCGCACCCTACAACGGTACTAACGGACGAAGCGGCGAGTTTGGGCATATCTGTGTGGAGTCGGGCGGCCTTGCCTGCAAGTGCGGTAAGCGCGGCTGTCTGGAAGCGTATTGCTCCGCAGCGCGCGTCAGTGACGACCTTGGTATTTCGTTGCAGGACTTTTTTGACGGTCTTGCCCACAACGCCGCACATCGGGCCCTGTGGCAGGACTATCTGCAGCATCTTGCCGCCGGCATCAACAGCATTCGAATGATACTGGACTGCAGCGTAGTCATCGGAGGGGTCATGACGCCGTATCTGGCTCCGTATTTGCCCCGCCTGCACGAGCTGGCCGCCGAACTGAATCCGTTCGAAGGCTCGGCGGAATACATTCGTCTGTGCCGTCACCCAAGGCGCGCCACGCTTCTTGGCGTTGCGCTGCATTTTATTCAGGACTTTATTCGGTCTTTATAGGCTTGAAACGGGCGGAGCGCGCCCGGTGCAGCATAGAACAAATCAACGAAACGAGAGGATGGTTGGATGTCGATACTTACTCAACTCAATAGCCCTGCCATGTACCTGATCTGCGGCGGCATCATTTTGTTTGTTGCGGCGGTCTGCGTATTATTCCTGATTCGCGCCTACCGCGCCGGAAAAGCGATCGGAATGGATACCGTCAAAATGAAACGCGCCGTCACTTCCAGCGCAACCTTTGCTCTGCTGCCAAGCGTCGGCATTCTGCTTGGCGTCATTGCGCTTTCCGGCAGCCTCGGAACACCTCTGCCGTGGCTTCGACTTTCCGTGATCGGTGCGCTCCATTACGAAACACAGGTGGCCGAAGCGGCCGCCGAGCAGGTTGGGCTTTCTCACCTTTCCGCTTCTGAAATGACACCCACCGCATTTACCACCATTGCGCTGCTGATGAGCTTTTGCATCATGTGGGGCATGGTGCTTTCCGTCTTTTTCAACAAACGGTATCTTAACCGGCTCAGGACGCCGGGCAAAAAGAGCTCCGGGCCAAGCTTTGGCGATTCCGCCATGACCGCCATGTTCATCGGCCTTGTCTGCGCTTACATCGGCAGTTACATTGGCGGCTTTGTCTCCGGGAACGGCCTGTTCTCCTTTTCGGGCGACTGGACGCCGCTTGCAGTGGTCCTTGTCGCCGGGCTGGCAATGGCCGGTTTTCTCTGGCTTTCCGAAAAGAAAAAAGCCGCATGGGTCGAAAACTTTTCCATCGCCGGCAGCATGATCATCGCTATGGCCGCTGCGGTTTTTATTAAATCGGTTGCCTGACCGCAGGCTTTTTGAGAAAGGAAGGTTTCTATGAACGAACCGGAGAAAAGCGTTTTTCTGAAAAAATATAACGATCGCACACACACCTGGGGCCGGATTGTCTGCATCATCACGTTGATCCTGCTCATCGGCGCACCGTTCCTGATGGGAGCGTATCTTGGCGCCATGCCGGATCTCGGCGCATTCGGGCGCGGGTTTCTTTCCGTCGGGCTGGTCTGGATGGTCAGCAGCATTGCGGAATACCTGATCTATACCCCCATGCTCGGCGCAGGCGGCGGTTATCTCGCCTTTATTACGGGAAACCTGATCAACATGAAGATTCCGTGTGCCGTCAACGCGCGCGATATTGCCGGAACCAAAACCGGAACCGCCGAAAACGAAGTGATCTCCACGCTTTCTATTGCGGCCTCGTCGCTGGTCACTATTCTGGTCCTTGCGATCGGCGTGGCTCTGCTTGTCCCGCTGCAGCCGGTTCTGCAGGATCCGGCGCTGCAGCCCGCTTTTGACAATGTCGTTCCCGCCCTGTTCGGAGCAATGGCGTATAAATATTTTCGCCACAATATGAAAATTGCGCTTGTTCCGCTGGTTTTTATGAGCGTGCTGTTTGTGCTGGTTCCGGCGCTGACCTCCTCCACCAGCTTTATGATCATTCCCAGCGGAGCCATCGCCATCGGGATCTCCTTCTGGTTTTTCCGCAAAAGCAGCCGTGAAAAAAATGCGGAATTACACTGACAAAGGGAGACTTGCATTATGAAATATGTCTGGTTTTTTCTGCTTGGTCTGGCGGTTCTGCTGGTTTTGCTGCTGTTGATCGCTGTGCTTCGCACTCTGCTGATGCCGCAAAAAAAATCCGATTATAAACCGGAGCCGAACGGGAAACGCGCCCTGGAATATGCCGAAAAGCTTTCACAGATGATCCGGTGCGAAACCGTTTCCGACCCAAACGACCCCCAGATCGAAAAATTCCGCACCTTTCACAGGCTTTTGGAAGAGCTTTTTCCGCTGGTTCACCAGCATTTGGAGAAAACCGAGATCGACGGCAATCTTCTGTTCCGTTGGAGAGGGCATTCTCAGGAGCATCCTATCCTGCTGATGAGCCATCAGGACGTCGTCCCTGCCGAAGGGAATTGGCTTCATGCTCCGTTTGGCGGCGATATTGCTGACGGAAAGGTTTGGGGACGCGGCGCTTCCGACACAAAATGCTCGGTCATGGCGTTTTTTCAGGCGGTTGAGGAGCTGTTGCAAACCGGGTATGTCCCAGCGGAAGACGTTTACCTTGCTTCCTCCTGTACGGAAGAATGGGCCGGCGACGGCGCTCCAAAGCTGGTGAACGAGCTGAAGCGCCGCGGCGTGCAGCTGTTTTTGGTCTGCGACGAGGGCGGCGGTATTATCTCGGAGCCGATCGGCGGCGTTCATGGCAATTACGCAATGATCGGCGTTTTTGAAAAGGGCAAGGCCGACGTAAAATTTACCGCAGCAAGCAACGGCGGCCATGCCAGTGCGCCGCGCAGACATTCTCCCATTGCGCAGCTGGCCGCCTTTATCCACCATGTGGAGACCCATTCCCCGTTCCGCCGCAAATTCCTGCCGGAGGTTTCGTCCATGTTTTCCGCACTGGCGCCCTACGCCGGGTTTGGTCTGCGGCTTGTCCTCGGGAATTTATGGCTGTTTGCGCCCCTGATGAAGCTTGTTCTTCCCATGGTTTCGGCGCAGGCGGGCGCTATGCTGCAAACCACCATTGCATTCACCATGCAGTCCGGCTCCGACGCGTGCAACGTTCTGCCGCAGGAAGCCTCGGTTTGGGCAAATATGCGGTTTATTCCGCACCAGGGGGAAAAAGAAAGCCTGCAGATCATGGAACGGCTCGCCAAAAAGTACCACCTTACCATGCAGATTTTATCCTCTAACGACTATTCCCGGTCTGTAGATATTCACGGTGCGGCCTTCCGGCAAGTAGAGCAGGCGATCCAAAGCTGTTTTCCCGGCCTTGCCAGCAGCCCTTATGTAATGACAGGCGCAACCGACGCACATTTTTATCAGGATATTTGCGACAGCTGCATTCGCTTTGCTCCGGTCATTTACGGCCCGGAGCAAATGAAGGGAATGCACGGACTGAACGAAAACATCGGGATCGATTGCCTGCCCGGCGCGGTTGACTTTTACAAAACGCTGATCCGCCTGCAGGAAAACGCTTCGCATTGATTTTCTGCTTTATCCGGACGCCACCCGGCGTCCGGATCCTTTTTACCGTTTTTTCTGTCTCCCGTTTCTCCGCGCTGCGGCAGCTGCCGCGTCAAAGCGCCGCCTCAGCTTTTCAAGCGCCTTTTTTTCGATCCGAGATACATAGCTGCGCGAAATCCCAAGCCTTTTTGCCACAATCCGCTGTGTCAGCGCACGGCCGCCGCCGATCCCATACCGGAGCAGAATGATCTCTCTTTCCCGCTCATCGAGCGCCAGATCCAGATATTTGTGCAGCTGCTCTGCTTTGATCTTCAGGTCAAGATCATCCACAATGGTATCGTCACAGGAAATTACGTCGATCAGCGTCAGCGCGTTGCCGTCTTTGTCGGTGTCGATCGGGTCACTGATGGAAACATCCTGCGCGCTTTTGCGGCCGTTGCGAAAATGCATCAGGACCTCATTTTCGATGCACCTTGCCGCGTAGCTGGAAAGCCGGGCGCCTTTTGCCGTGTCAAAAGTATTGATCGCTTTGATCAGCCCAATGGTCCCGATGGACACCAGATCCTCCTGGTCGCTCCAGGAAGCGTAATATTTTTTGATGATATGAGCCACCAGACGCAGATTGTGTTCGATCAGCGTGTTGCGCGCCTCCCTGTCGCCAAGGGCAAGCCTGCGCAGGCATTCCGCCTCCTCCTCCGCCGAAAGCGGCCGAGGAAACGACCCTCCCGAAACGTTCAAAATCAGGTACAGTACCCTGCTGAACAGTTCCGCCACCATTTCCCATAGCATAATTGCACACCCCTTCGACAAAAAAACAATAAAGCCGTCGTTATCTCTCTTTATACGCTCCTCTTCATGAATATGGACTCTGCGCAGAAAAAATGCCGGACGGTTTGACCGTCCGGCAAAATCGTTTGAATTTTGAACAAGGCAGGGCAAAGCCCTTTGCAGCCGAAGCTGTCCGCAGCGTTTTGAGCGGCAAACCGTCTTCTTTTACCTTTTTTCCTCCTGTTTTGTCGTGATCCAGACGGTAACGGGCATATCGGGGTCCCAATTCTGCCCGCACGAAGCATAATCCACAACGCCGATGGAGCCCTCCGCAGTCTTTACGCGATAATGCTGCCGGCAGGCAAACGGCGCCGGGCCTGCAGCCTCCACTGCCGCGCAGCCGTTCTGTTCCGTCAGCGAAACGGCTTCCGCAACATTTTCACCCAACTGGGAATCGCGCGCCAGCATAACCGGCCCGCGCTGCAGCGCCGCATGACAGACGGAATTTTCGTCCGCATTCGGATCCATCTGCGCAGCACGGATAATACGGACCGACAGGTCAAGTTGCAGCTCAACGCGGTCACCCTTTTTCCAGACGCGGTTCAACGCCGCATAGCTTCCCGCCGAAACACGGCACGGCTCCCCGTTGACCGAAAGCGACGATGCCGTGCTCCACGCCGGGATCCTCAGCAGCAGCTCAAAGGCATGCTCCGCCTCGGAATCCACCGTAATGCAAATCCGGCCGTCCTTCGGGTAATCCGTCTGCAAATTCAGCGTGACCTCTCCTCCGTCGGCCAAGGCGACCCGTGCGCTGCCCGGGAGATAAAGATTCACTGCAGCCCCGTTTTTTGCGGGC